>NZ_NFUX01000091.1:0-22551 GCF_002264385.1 Paenibacillus sp. VTT E-133280 | reverse complement strand
CTTATATTTCTCGCATAAACGCTTACCGTCTATAAGAGACGTCCGAAGGCGTTTTTGCTTGCATCCTCATCTTAAGAGTTTCTGGCAAATAGAAACATGGTTCATATTTAAGAATGATGTAGGCATTTTTTAGCGAATGTAAAAAGCCGGTTCAGGGTGTAATAATTTCAGTTATACTTGGTTTACACATCATTTTCTATATGTAAGAACTTATAACAAGGTGGTTCTCATGAATCGAAACTTTCGCTTAGTCAGCCGTTATCGCCATCTTCCGCTCCAATTTAAGCTGTTGTTATGGTTCGTCCCCCTGCTTCTGGTGACCATATTCGCTATGGGCTGGAACTCGTATCAGATCTCTTCACAGCAGGTTGTGGAGAAAATGAAACAGTCACAGGATCATCTTACCAAAAAAACAGCAGAGCAGATCGATGAGATGGTGCGAGGCATGATATCTTTTTCGAATACACTCTTTCTGGATGAAAGTGTGCAGCGGCTCTTAGCATCGTCTGAAGCACAAAAGGAACGTAATTCTGTATTTAAGACCGTTACCAATCTTATGGTTGCAGGCAATTCTATACAATCTCTAATTCTGTATTCTTTAGACGATAACAACGGAGCAGAGCCTTTTGCTGCGAATCAGGCAGGATTGACGACAGGGATGAAGTTCTCGGATTTTATCAAAACCTCGTATTATAAAGAAGCTATTCAAGCAGCAGGCAGCCCAACCTTTGGACTATCCAGGCCGACTGACGGCATTTTTGTAGGGGATCATTATCATAAGATTGTGCTTTCCAGAATCATCAAGAATATTTACACATTAAAGCCGGCAGGACTCGCTGTGATCGGTGTGGATGCAGGGAAGATTGGTAGCCAATATCTCGACAATGCTGAAGATGATGTAGATATGTTCGTGATTGACCGGGACGGGCTGATCATTACGGCTTCGAATCCGGGCTGGATTGGCAAAAGAGATCTGGAACTTCCGTATTTTGCGGACAGCGATCCTAAGCTGACTGTGAAAAAAAGGCTGGAATCTACAGCGGATCATAAACAGTGGATTGTGTCACATCTGCAATCGGAGACGACAGGCTGGTATGTGGTGGTGGCTCATTCCAAGCGGCAGCTTGTTAAAGAGCTCGGTCAGATTTTACAGGTCACGATGACGATCGCTGTTCTGTGTTTAGTAGTTAGTCTAATGGTTACTTGGCTGGCAGCTGCCGCGATCACGAAACCACTGAAGAAGCTTTCCCGTTCGATGCGCAGACTGCAGACAGGTGATTTTACGCAGCGGGTATTTTTTGAAGGAAATGACGAGATCGGCTTACTCGGGCATGGTTATAATCTAATGGTACAGCGGATTAAATCGCTCATCAACGATGTATACGCGTCAAGAATGAAGCAGCAGGAGGCAGAGTTGAAAACGCTTCAAGCTCAAATCAGGCCTCACTTTTTATATAACACGTTAAATACAATCTGTTGGGAAGCGGAGAAGAAGGGAGATAAAGAAATTGCCGATATGGTGTATTCTCTATCTCAAGTGTTCCGACTGAGCTTAAATGATGGACGTGATACGTTTACTTTGGAACAGGAAGTGGAGCTGGTATCCAATTACTTGTTCCTGCAGAAAAATCGCTTTAAGGAGCGTTTTGAATTCGAAATTTCTTTGGATGAGAGTATCAAGGACTTCACAGTACCGAAGCTGCTGCTGCAGCCACTAGCCGAGAACGCAGTGATTCACGGGATTGAGCCGCTGTCTGGAAGTGGACTAATATCCGTTCGCGCTTACCGTATAGAGAAGACTATTGTGCTTGAGGTACAGGATAATGGTGTAGGGATCACGGCAGATAGACTTCTAGAGCTACATCAACGTTTAGCGAGGGGGAATTCTTTACCTGAGGAAGACAATGTAGGACGCACAGGATTTGCGCTCATGAATGTGCAGGAACGACTGGCCTTATTTTTTGCAGGAGCCTCTTTACAACTAGAGAGTGTAGAAGGAGCAGGCACACGTATTATTATTCATATCACTGTGGAGGGTCCATAAATGATGAAGCTGCTGATTGCTGAAGACGAAGATACGATCCGTGAGGGCATTGTAAATATGATTGATTGGAAGTCTCATCAAATTGAGGTCATGGGCGAGGCGGGGAATGGAAGTGAAGCACTGGCTCTAATGGAGAATGAACAGCCCGATCTTTTGTTAACGGATATTCGTATGCCACAAATGGGTGGTCTCGAGCTGATTGAAGTCGCACGGCGCAGAGGTTATGGATTCCGGTCCATTATTTTATCAGGATATAACGAGTTCTCTTATGCGAAGCAAGCAATCGCCCTAGGTGTTGTTGATTATGTGCTGAAGCCATGCCGTCCTGAGGAAATTCTGAAGACGGTATTGAAGGCCAAGGAACTTATTGAAAGACAACGAAATCAGGAGGATGAACAGCTTAAAAGAGATCGGTCCTGGCATAAAAATGCACCGCTTGTTAAAAGTCAGGTTCTATCCCAGTGGATTTACCATCCACCGGTTCCGCTAGAACGGCGACAAGAGCTGATCGGAGAGTTATCTATGGCGATTGGTTCAGAAGGGCCGCAGATTGGTCTTGTCAGATTCGATTTTGACTCGCCTTCCACTGGAGGTACGGGACAGGATTTCGTACTTATTCGTTACGCAGCGTTAAATATTATCAGTGAGACATTGTCACCGATCTATAGAGGAAAGATTGAGACTTTTCATGACGGCAATAATTTGCTCTGGATTGGCAGCGGCATAGCCGGAACGGATCCTCGCAAGCCTTACCGAGCGCCCCTTCAGTTGAAGGAGCAGATTGAGCAGCTGCAAAGTAATCTGGAGAAATACCTCAAACTGTCGATCAGTATTGCCGTTGGCTCCTGTCGCTTGAATATTTCCGAAGCTCACCTGTCTTATAAAGAAGCGCTTCAGGCCATGGAATCCCGCTTTCTGAACGGGAAAGGCGGCGTTTATTTTTATACAGAAGGCTCGGGAGTTATTGGGGGTGGCGCACAGGAGATCGGGATATTAGATGATCCTGAATTAAATGTGCTGGAGGATGAGATGCTTGTGGCTGTTGGTGCTGGGAGCAATGAGCAGGCACTCGATCTGCTGGAGAAATGGCTGGATCGTTTTCGCGGCAACCCGGGATGTCTCAAGCAAGAGGTGAATATCCGGGCAACTGCTTTTGTAGTTCGATTAAAGAGACTTGCGCAAGAGAAACAAGTTGCTGGCTTCGAATGGAAGCAGCATTTGGTCAATTGGATGGAGCAGGCTCCACAGATAGAGACGTTGGAAGAATTGTCTACGATTTTGAATAAGGTTATGCAGAACGTGGTGGAGGCCTTTTCCAAACATCGTCCGCTGCATCGCACAGTAGTCACTGCCATGGAGATCATCCGCAATAAATATAATACCAATCTGACACTAGAGTATGTCGCGAAGGAAGCCTATGTTTCTAATACTTATTTAAGTTCGCTATTCCGTCAGGAGCTTGGTGTGAATTTTCTCGATTACTTGCATCAATACCGGGTAGAAGAAGCGAAAAAGCTGCTCCGTCAAAATCTAAAGATGTACGCCGTTGCAAAGTTGGTAGGGTACGGTGAAGAGCGTCACTTCAGTGCTACGTTTAAAAAATGGACTGGACTTACACCTTCACAATATCAAAAGGGATTAGGGAAGTAGGGGGAATTTGTTATCTACTAGGCTCTGTGTGGTTAAACTCTACATATAGCTAAATAGGAGGTAACGGAGTTATGAACCCCAAATGGTGGAAAGAAAGCGTCGTGTATCAGATTTATCCGATCAGCTTCATGGATAGTAACGGAGATGGAATCGGAGATTTACAAGGCATTATATCGAGACTGGATTATTTACAGGACCTAGGTGTAGATGTGATCTGGGTCTGTCCTATTTATAAATCACCTAATCATGATAACGGGTATGACATCAGTGATTACTGTGACATTATGAAGGAATTCGGTACGATGGATGATTTTGATAGGTTGCTCAGGGAGTTACACGCACGTGGAATGAAGTTGATGATGGATTTGGTGCTGAACCACACGTCACATGAGCATCCTTGGTTTGTAGAATCCAGGTCGTCGAAGGACAATCCTAAACGGGACTACTATATTTGGAGAAAAGGTAAAAATGGCGGTCCTCCGAACAACTGGGAATCTTATTTCAGTGGCTCGGTATGGGAGCTTGATCCGGGGACGGATGAATATTATCTTCATCTCTACTCCAAATACCAGCCCGATCTGAACTGGGAAAATCCTGTAGTCATTGATAAGCTGCATGAGATGGTGGAGTGGTGGCTGAAGAAGGGCGTGGACGGATTTCGTTTTGATGCAATTGCACATATCGTGAAGACGAAAGGGTATCCAGATGCAGACAACCCGAACGGAACACCTACTGTAAGAGCCTATGGTATGTTCTCCAATCTGGAGGATGTACATACCTTGCTACAGAATCTATACGATAAGGTGTTATATTTCTACGATATTATGACAGTAGGAGAGACCTCGGGTCTCGGACCAGAGCAGGCGCTGGATTATGTAGGGGACGGACGTCGGGAGCTGAATATGACTTTTCAGTTTGAACATATGTTTCTGGATGCCGCTTCGCCGGGTAGCGGAAAATGGGATGTGGTGCCCTGGAGTCTGCTTGAGCTGAAAAAAATCATGAGCAACTGGCAGACGGTTCTGCATGACAGAGGCTGGAATGCAAACTATTTATGTAACCATGATCAGCCGCGCTCGGTGTCAAGGTTCGGGAACGATCTTTTTTACCGGATTCCTTCGGCTAAGATGCTGGCGACCTTTATTCATATGCTGGAAGGCACCCCTTACATTTATCAAGGAGAAGAAATTGGCATGACGAATGTATGTTTTGATTCCATTGATGAATACCGGGATGTGGAGACCCTTAATTATTATGAAGAAAAGCGAAAAAACGGTGTTCCAGAAGAGCAGATTATGTCTGCGATTCATCATAAAAGCCGAGACAATGCCCGTACCCCCATGCAATGGGACGATGGACATGCAGGTGGTTTTACAACGGGTGAACCTTGGCTTAAAGTGAATTCCAACCATATGGAGATTAATGCCGGCAATGCAGTTAAAGATCCGGATTCCATTTATAACTACTATAAACAGCTGATTGCGTTAAGAAAAAAATACAAGGTGATCGTCTACGGATCGTATGAGCTACTGCTTGCAGAACACACGGAGATTTATGCGTATACCCGAACTTTAGAGGATCAGCGATTGTTGGTTATTTTGAATTTTTTTGATGGATCGCCTGAATTTGAATGGCCGGCAGAGTTTAAGCCAGAGAACATGGAGCTGTTAATTTCTAATTATACCGTGGAGAAAAACGAGGATATTCAAGATCTCAAGCTTCGTCCTTATGAAGCAAGAGTCTATTTGCAGCAGCTTCAGTAAAGGAAGTTTCAATAAGAGTTGTCATTAAAGGCCAAGTGGTTATGATGATGACTCTTCTTTGAGTTTGTCAGCAAAAGACTGTACAATGGCGTTACATTGGCATAGATGAAGTGGAGTTGTGAGATGACGTCAGTAGGAGGAGGGACAACATGACTGAATGGTATGAAAACAGCTTCGGAGAAGATTATCTGATCGTATATAAACACCGGGATTTCTGTGGCGCACGTAAAGAAGTGGATCAGATGATCGCCTGGCTGAGGCTGCCTCCAGGATCAAAAGTGCTGGATTTATGTTGTGGGATGGGACGTCATTCTCTGGCACTTGCGGAGGAAGGATACGAGGTTACCGGCGTAGATTTGTCGGAGGTTTTGCTGCGTGAGGCTCGATCTCAAGTCGGGGCGGAGAAGGTAACCTGGCTTCGTTCCGATATGCGTGATTTACCACTGGATGGAGGGTTCGATGCTGTAGTTAATCTGTTCACTTCTTTTGGTTATTTTGAAAAAGATGAGGAGCAAGTAAAGGTTCTGCGTGAAATTTATCGTTTGCTGAAGCCGGGTGGCAAGTTCGTGATTGATTTTTTGAATCCTGCGTATGTGATTCGTCATCTGGTGCCGCATTCTAAACGTGAGGATGGAGACAATTTGATCGAGGAGTCACGCAGGATCGAGGATGGGTATGTGAAGAAGGACATCATTTTAACCACTAAAAATGACCCTACACCTCGTCAATATCATGAGCGTGTGAAGCTATATTCACTGGAGGAGTTCAAGGAAATGATCGAGGCAGCAGGCTTACAGCTCGAAGCTGTACATGGCAGCTATGAAGATGAGGTTTATGATGCAGAAAGGTCCACGCGGATGATCTTTGGTGGAATACGTCCGTAGATGGTATCCGGAAAAAGATTCAAAGGTGGTGAACGCTCCATGTCTAAGGCGGAGATTACTTCATGGGATCAGAACATTCTCCAGATCTCGGTGCCCATGGACTCGCCTCTTCGTCAAGTGAACAGCTACATCCTTCCTGATGAAGAGGGCAGAGTCACAATTATTGATCCCGGTCCGCGTAGCCCGGATACAGAGAATTGCTGGCTCGGCATCCTGCAGGAGCTGAACTTATCGTGGAATGAAGTGCGGGATATCGTCGTCACGCATCACCATCCCGACCATTACGGATTAGCCGGCTGGCTGCAGTCGCAGAGTGGCTGTAAGGTGTGGATGACGGAGCGCGCCCATGCGGAGGCAAGGTTGATGTGGGGGGGCTTTGGTGATGATGCGGGGAAAGACGCGAAGAATGCAGGGAACGGTGCGGGACATGACTTGGATATAAATGAGATTTTGCCGGTTTATTTCACCCGGCATGGGATGACAGATCAGTGGTCGAACGGAATTAAAGCGCACTTGGAAAGCTTTAATTCCCAAGTGGAGCCACAGCCTGTCGTGTCTTATTTCAATGTGGCGGAGACCTTCAAGATGGGCGGCCGTGAATGGCTGCTCATAGTTACCGGCGGACATGCGCCGGGGCATGTGAGCCTGTATCATGCTGGCAGCGGGCTTATGATCTGTGGGGACGCTGTGCTCCCGCAGATCTCGCCCAATGTCAGCCTGCTGCCGGGCAGCGATCCACAGCCGCTGCAGACGTTCCTTCAGGGGCTGCGGGAACTGGGCAGCTACCCGGTCAGCATGGCGTTCCCGGGTCATCGCGAGCCCTTCGCTGGCTTCGCGCACCGGGTAAATAGCCTGCTCGCTCATCATGAGGAGCGGCTGGATACAGCGGCGGCGCTGCTTACCAGCGGTCCGCTCAGCGGATTCGCGGTATGCGAAATTTTGTTTCGCAGCCGGGTAACCACCGTTCACCAGATGCGCTTCGCGATGAGTGAGACATTGGCGCATTTGGCGGAGTTGGTGCGCCGGGGACGGGCAGTCATGCTGGAGGCAGACGGCGGCTTCTTGTTCGCCGCAGCTGAAAGTGCAGGAGAGCATATCAGTTAGAGTATCTTGCAAGCAAGATCGAATTGTACTGGAAAGTATAACTTGTTCAAGAGCAGTCCTGATTGTGGGGACTGCTCTTTTTTGTATTTGAGTAACCTTGTCCCTCCGTCCCTCTTATCATCCTTTGATCACTTCCATATTCATGCGTTAGCGTATGTATTCGGACTCAGATGACGCTATTCGTGGATTTTAGGGTATTTGAGGTTAGTATTGGACCGGAAAGGCGTTATTACTTGTGCAGAATAGTCTTTTGGGTCATTTTTGAGCGAATAGCGTTTCTGGAATCCGAAAGTATTTAAATTAAGGGTGATTTGTGAGTATAACGTCTCCTGAGTCCGACAACGTGGCGAAACGCTTCAAAAGTCGTGCAACTAAATGATATATGTGGTGCAGCTAAATGCTGGTAGTAATTATAGGGAATTTCACCCTGTAATTTTGGGTTTAAGGATTCTAGAGCTGTTTATAGGGAATTTCTCCTTATAATTCTACTGATTTGGCTATAAATTGAGATTTTCATAGAGATTATAGGGAAGAATTCCGTATAATCTCTGGATTTGAGCCAAAATCGTTATTTTATAGGGAGGATTTCCCTATAGCCAACGAGCCCTGTAGAACCTCCACAGCAGAACCCCCACCGTAGAACCCCTCGCCCGCTACTCACAAAAAAGCGATTGTTTCAGAGTTTCATTTGATATTTCATTTGATATATCTGGAACTCCTCATTTTGATGGATCCGAAACTCACTCTGGCGTTTCATCATATTCCGCAAGTTTCCTAGCGGCCTCTTCGCGGTCCTCCGGTGTATGAGGCAAATCCAACTCAATTTCGCGTTCCGCTTGCTTGCGGTGTGCGATTCGGCTACTGGCTGCTGCCGCCACGGCTCCGACGATGTCGTCGAGGTAGGTATGGATCTGTCCGGTGCTTTTGTCATTTAACCTTTGAAGAACACCTGGCTTCAGCTTGTCCACATAGCCATAGTTGGTAAATCCGATACTGCCGTATACGTTCACGATAGAGAAGGCAAGAATCTCATCTACGCCGTATAATCCCTCATCATTTTCGATCATATCCTGAAGTGGGGAGAACAGCTTGCCCTCTTCTGCCATTACATCTAATTGAATGCCTGTGAGTACTGCATTTTGTACTTCGCGTTTACTAAGCACCATCTCTACATTATGGATACATTCATCCATCGTTAAATTCGGATAGTATTTCTGTTGCAGGAACATAACGAGTTCCGCGATTTCTTCCAGGTTTACTCCACGCTTGTTCAGCCAGAATTTGGTCGCATCTGCGACGGCCTTGCTGTTCAGACTGTACGGTATTTTTTCGATTTTTTCATCAGCCATGTTCAGTCACCTCGTTGTTTAGTAAGTCATTTCATTACAGCAAACGTTAGTATGATGTTAAGGACTGTTGTTACCTCAGATTGTACGTTTACCGGAAGTATTTGTCCAGAGAGGGAAGTTTCAGTGACCTGAAATCCAGCTCCTACTTGAGATGAAGAAGTAGTCCAAAGGCTTTTCCAACAATTTAGGATAAGCTGTTGTTATTTTTTGGACAAAGGTCTCGTATACATAGCAGTACAAAGCCTATCTAACCTTGAAAGGGGTAATAAATGATGAAACCTATGCAACAAATCCGCGGAATCTCCGCAGTCTTCCTGATCGCAGTTCCACTGACACTGTCTGGCTGTGGATTGTTTGGTTCAGAATCGGCATCGATTGACGCTCCGCCACCAGAGGTGGAAGCGCAAATGTTACAGACTAGTGGAGATACTACTTTGGATTCAGGTGTATTCGGTCCGGTGACACAGGATGATACACAGACCACGGTTAAAGGTAACACCAAAACTTCACAGAGCAATGCTTCCGGAGATCGGACAACCGTATTTTTGGAAGATGGTAATGGATTACTCGCTCCGGTATCCCTCAGCTTGCCAAAGAGCAAAGATTCCAGCGCAATTAAAAACTCGTTAATGGCATTAGTGAGCAAGGGGAAATATGCCTCATCAGTGCCTGAAGGATTCCAAGGCGTTCTTCCAGCTGGAACGGAAGTAAAAGATGTTACGATAGACAAGTCGAATTCAGCTGTTGTCGAATTTAATTCAGAATTCAATAATTATGATCCTTTAGAGGAACGTAAAATCCTCGAAGCTATCACTTGGACGCTGACCGGTCAAGATGACATTAAAAGCGTACAGCTCTGGGTAGATGGTAAAAAGCTCACAGAGATGCCGCTTCAAGGAACTCCGCTGGATCGTCCATTAACCCGCACAATGGGCATTAATTTGCCGAAGCAAGGTCCTCTTCTGATGAACTCCAGTGCGGTTACTGTTTATTTTTCCACAACATCTCCTGACGGTATCCAATATTATGTTCCTGTAACCCGTTTTGTACCCGCTGGACAAGAACAGCTGACTGCTGCTTTGAACGAATTGATCGCAGGTCCTGAATCCGGAAATGGGCTGGAAATGGTCATGACGGAGGGAACGATACTTGATTCCGTTGACGCTGGGCAGAACGGTGTAGTTACTGTATCTTTGACGGATGATATGTTCACAGATGGTAAAGGTGTACCCGCTGAAATGCTGGAATCGGTCGTACTGACGGTTGCTCAAAATTCAGATGATTCTCTTGTGCAAATTCGGTTAAACGGCAAGGAATCGATTACTGATACAGATAATGTGGACTACAGCAAACCTGTTTCCGCACCAGAATATTTGAATGAGATCCCGTTATAGAATGACTCTGTAAGGTTTAAAAGATGCTTTTGTGCCTCCTCTTTGGTAGAATAAAAGTTGCTCAAAAAAACGTTACGTCCCAAGCAGTATACGACTCGCTATTTATAACGGGGAGACGGGACTCACGCTAAACTATTAGCTATACGATGTAGGAGGCAGAAAAGATGAGATCAAACGGGCGAAACGACGACCAATTACGGCCGCTGACAATAACAACCCAAACGAATAAATATGCTGAGGGCTCCGTGATCATAGAAATGGGAGATACCAAAGTCATTTGTACGGCTACAGTAGAGGAAAAAGTACCTCCGTTTCTTAAAGGACAAGGAAAAGGCTGGGTAACCGCAGAATATTCGATGCTTCCTCGGGCCACTCAATCCCGTAATCAGCGTGAAGCTGCACGCGGTAAGCTTACCGGGCGCACCATGGAGATCCAACGGCTGATCGGACGAGCGCTTCGTTCTGTAGTGAATTTACAAGCGTTAGGCGAGCGTAGTATTACATTGGACTGTGATGTGATTCAGGCGGATGGTGGTACGCGGACCGCTTCGATTACAGGTGCTTTTGTTGCCATGGCATTTGCGATTAACAAAATTGCACTTCAGCACAAGTTGCCTGTGTTTCCTATAACAGATTTCTTGGGGGCAATCAGTGTCGGTGTTGTAGGGGATAAAACGCTGCTGGATTTAAATTATGAAGAAGATTCCAAAGCAAAAGTAGATATGAATGTAGTGATGACTGGCGGCGGTGCCTTTGTTGAACTTCAGGGGACTGGCGAAGAAAGACCGTTCACTCGTCAAGAGCTGGATCTTTTACTGGGTCTAGGTGAGAAGGGAATCTATGAACTGATTGCTGCGCAGAAAGAAGCACTGGGAGCGATTGCTCTCAAAATCCCATCCGGCCAGCCGGGCCAAGAGGTGTAGCATGAAGTCTGACGGCGGTATTCTTATTGTTGCGACGAAGAATAAGGGGAAAGTACGTGAATTCGAGCATGCTTTTGCCCCGCTAGGGCTGACAGTGAAAAGTATGTACGACTATCCGGATCTGCCCGATGTGGTAGAAGACGGAGCCACTTTTGCCGAGAACGCCTTTAAAAAATCCAAAGCCGTAGGTGATGCCCTTGGAATCCCGGTCCTCGCCGATGATTCGGGTCTTTGCGTAGACGCCTTGGATGGTCAGCCGGGTGTGTACTCTGCACGTTATGCTGGTGAAGATGCTACGGATGGTGCGAATAATCTGAAGCTGCTTAGCGAGCTGGAGCGATTGAAGCAGGGGGAAGACACTGACCAGCCTTTGCTGAGCACAGCTAGGTACGTCTGCACTTTGTCGCTGTATGATCCGGTTTCCAAGCAGGAGCTAACCGCAGAAGGTGCAGTCGAGGGCTGGATTACCTCAGAACCTTCCGGTGCTGGCGGATTTGGTTATGACCCGCTCTTCTATCTCTCGGAGCATGAAAAAACTATGGCAGAGCTTACGCTAGAAGAGAAGCAGCATATCAGCCATCGAGGAGTTGCACTGCGAATGCTAACAGCGAAGCTGGAGAAGAAGCTGGCAGCTGAAGGCGAACTACCACAGGAATAGAGCCTTTTTATACAAAACAGGGTATCCAAAAGCCATTGGCTGCTGGATACCCTGTTTTTTTGCAATCACCTCGGAAACTAAGCACCGAACTTCGTATGGTTGTTATATTTGCAAGTTTGTCACCATTACCGGACACAGCTGATCTTAAAAGTGGCTTTATACAAATAACGTCATGTGAATCCGTAAGACATAGGGTTGGAAATTATTCGGCACTATAATAAATGTGGAGCTTTTTCATTGGCTGGATTATAACAGCTTCCAAAGAGCAGGTGTGGAACCTGGCTCCCACCCTTGAAGGGAAGTGTGAGGCTGCAAGCATGAATATGTTTTTCCATTATAGGTGACAACGTCACCTACTTTGTAAGCAACCCCTGTTATCCAGATTGAGCCTCCCGTAGGTAGTGGAGTTGGTGTTGCGATTGCTGTAGGTGTTGGGAGAACAGTAGACGTTGGTGCCACTGTAGGTGCCAACGTCGGCGTCACTGTTGGAGCTACAGTTACCGTAGGTGTAGACGTTGCGGTTTCGCATGTGCTGATGAATTTCCAGACGCCATTAGCACCGCTAAGATCGGGACGATCTCCTTGCGTCCACCACTTGGCTTCATATAGTGAACCGTTGTAGGATACACGCTGTCCCCCAGTGTACACGCCTGTCGCACTCCAAGTTGCTGCCGAACATTGTCCCGGCGTAGGTGTTGGAGTTACGGTTGCGCTTGCGCTTGGCGTTGAAGTAGGTGCTATGGTTGCAGTCGGCGTTGCAGACGGTGTCGTGGTTGGAGTAGGTGTTGGTGTTGCAGACGGTGTTGGCGTTGGTGTTGGCGTAACGCCTCCATACAGTTTGTCGTATTCCTGCTGGGACGAGCTTCCGTTCAGTGTAATGCGTTGCGGACCGCCCGAGAAGTTCAGCTTCATCATGCCTGGAATTTCCAGTGCAGCTCCGTTTGCAATCGTTTGGGAAGCCGTCCCTGTAATACGGTAGCGGTTAAAGTCCCAAGCCGTAGAGATTTGTTCTACAGTACCTGCTCCCCACGCAGAGGTCAAGGTTGTTGTTGTCGGTAGATCGAATTCCAGCTTCCAGCCACCAGAGATATCCGTACCTGTGTTATTCGTTATTTTCAAGGAGTAGGTATAATTCGGATGATCGTAAGTACCGCTGAAGTTAAGGCTAAAGTTCTGAGGCGCAGGAAGTTGTGGCTTCGGTGTTCCACCTGGCAGAGAGGCTGTCTTAAGCTGGTCATAGGCAAAATCGGTCAAAGCGTTGCCGTACGTATAGGTGCCATCACTCTTTTCAGAATAGTCGCCAGTCAATTCCCAGAACATCATCCCTCCCAATCCTTTTTGCTTGATATAATCCAGTTTGTAGCCGAGAGATTCCTTATCTTCATACGTAAGAAATACCTTTTTGTCTGCGTTATACATATATGGGGTTTTGGTAACAGGATCGAAATAGCGCTTGTTCGCTGGGTCCTTGAGCAGATTCAGCACATGCCAGATTGGATTTGCGCCAGCCGGCTGCTCTGGTGCAGGGTCATTCCAGATTCCGTATATGCCATCGGCTCCACCTCCGGTTGTAGGTGCTGTACCGTAAAGACCGGTGTTGTTGATGCCTCCATTTACATTCTTCCAGCCACGTGAGTAATAAGGAACTCCGATAACGATTTTTTCCGGTGGAAGCGTACCCAAATAGTATCGAACGGCCCAGTCGGTATTCAGAACCGGAGTGCCCAGCGCAGCGGTTTCTGTATCGCGAGAATCTGGGTACAGGGCGGAATGCGGTCCTACATATCCATTCCACGCACCGTGGAAATCATATGTCATGAGGTTCGCCCAGTCCAAATACTGGTTAGCTTCCCCTAACTTCATCCCGCCTAGAATCCAGGAGGAAGCGGTTGCGGCGATGGTTAGGTCATATTTCTGATTATCCTGTGCACCTGCCTGATCCAGCTTTTCGCGAAGCTTTTTCATCAGGAGAACATAGTTGTTGTAGTTCACTGTACGCAGCGGCTCAGCTACGCCAAAGTCATTCGGGTTACCTGATTGGCCAGTGCCGGATGGGTACTCCCAATCAATGTCTACACCGTTGAACTGGTACGTACGTAGAAAATCCACGACACTGTTCGCAAACGTCTCGCGACCTGCTTCTGAATTGGCCATGTTGAAAAAACCACCAGAACCCGACCAGCCACCAACCGAAATCAGGGTGCGGACATCAGGATAAAGCTGCTTATACTTTATAAGTTGGTTAAAATGTCCTTTAAACGGCAAATTCGTTAGCTGGTTGGGATAATCTTTTTCGATCGCTGCTGTACGGTCCATCAAATCAATCTTGTTCGTTTGAGGGTTTACCTTCGCGAATGCATAGTTAATATGAGTGATTTTATCCCACGGTATTTTGTCGACAGTATAAAATCCTTTGTTCTCCTGATCTCCCCACTCCGGGAAATAAGCAACAATTTTACGCGGATGATCTGCAGCGGGAGCAGGAGCAGCTGGCGTTGTTCCTGCTGCTAAGGCCACTTGCGACGATCCTCCTGCACTTGTGTAAAGCGGGAGCAGAATGATGGCGCTCATTAAGGCTGCAATGTAACGTGCGGATTTACTTCGCCTATTTCGTGTACTTATCTTCATTTAACATTCCTCCATAGGGGATAATATGATTTCACGGGTAGATGGAACGATGATTCCCTACGCGCAAATCGGAATCTTAATTTAGTTTCCAAAGAGCGGGTGTGGTCGCCGGTTCCCAGCCTTGAAGTGAAGTATGGGGCTGAAGGCAGGTATACGTTTTGGCATTGTAGCTAACGACATCACCCGTTTTGTAGGCGATTCCTGCTGCCCAGCTGGAACTTCCAGGAGTCGGTGCTACAGTAGGCGCTGGTGTCGGAGTTGTCGTCGGTGCTACAGTTGGTGTCGGTGTTACTGTTGCGGTTGGTGTGGCAGTTGCTGTTGGCGCAACAGTTGGCGTCGGTGCTACTGTTGCCGACGGAGCCGGCGTTGCTGTTCCGCACAAGCTGATAAATTTCCAGACTCCGGAAGCACCGCTAAGGTCGGGACGATCGCCTTGGGTCCACCATTTGGCTTCATAGACTGAACCGTTATAAGAAACTTGCTGACCGCCCGTATATACGGCTGTCTGGCTCCATGCCGCTGCACATTGTCCCGGAGTAGCTGTTGGCGATGGAGTTAACGTTGGTGTCGGTGTTGAGGTTGGGGTTACTGTAGCCGTCGGTGTTGGTGTTGGTGTTGGTGTTGGTGTTGGTGTAGGCGTTACTGTTGGAGTTGGAGTTGGTTGCACAACTCCACCGCCAAGATCGGCGTTTAGTTTGTTGGTCAGTGTTTTGTTCCGGTCCCCACTTGTTTCCCAGAACATGGCGCCTGCAAGACCTTTTGATTTGAGATAACTGATCTTATGGCCAAAGGATTCTACATCGTCATAGCTGATAAAAGTTTGATTCGTTGGATTATAGAGATAAGGCACTTTTGATGTGTCATTCCAGTAACGGGTATAGCCGTTTTTGTTAATATAATTAGCTTCGAGGTCGTAGAAATCGTAGCTGCCCTTCTCCCATGTACCTGTGGACGAAACTCCAGAGGACAATTGGTATTGGCCATTTCCTGTTGCCGGAGCGCCACCCCATCCTCGACCATAGAATCCCATACCGAGAACTAACTTGTTTGCGGGTACGCCATGATCTAAATAGCTGGTTACTGCTTTATCGATGTTGAAATTTTGCGGTTCGGTCAGACCTGAGGCAGAAGCGGCAGGGTCATAATACAAAGGGGCATTGTGACCTGTAGTCTTATTCCAGCTTCCGTTAAAGTCATAGGTCATAATATTGATCCAATCTACAATGGAAGCAATACCTGCAAGATTATTGTTATTGACATACGTCGGGCCTGCCCCGGAAGCAATGGTCAGCAGGTAGGTTTTACCGTCGGTCTGACCGGCAGCATTTAGCTTTTCACGGATTTTTTGCAGAAGAAGGATATAGTTCTCCTTGTCTTCGGGACGGTAGCTGTTCCCTGCGAGCCCACCGCTAACTGGGTACTCCCAGTCGAGATCGACACCGTCCATTTTATATTTACGAATGAAGTCTACCGCAGAGTTGGCAAAAACCTCACGGGTCACAGCGGTGGCCGCCACATCCGAGAAACGGTTCGACCAAGTCCAGCCTCCAACGGAGATCATTGTCTTCAGGTTGGGGTTCTTTTCTTTCAGCTTCCACAGCTGCTTCAGGTTACCTTTGATGGGGTCATCCCATTTGTCATCTCCAAAACTCTTACCGGTGTCAATCCACGGGTCACCCAGTACGATCGTGCCGTTCGGAACGTTAATGGTCTGTGCTTGCTCATTTTGACAGCTCCAGGTTACTGGATTCGGGCCAGTTGGGTCGGGGTTGCCGTGAATGCCATTCCAACAAATATCTGCGAAGGCGTAGTTAATGACATTCATTTTGGTAGGATCAATATCGGATACATTGTAAGCCCGCCCATAAGCGGCCCAAGATGCGTAATAACCAACCAGTTTATAATCCTGTGCAGCGTTGGCCGTTTTAGCACTACTACCCAGGGTTGAAAAAAGTGTCAGAACAAGCGCGGCGATCATCGCGATCGCAAAGGTTTTGCGTGAACTTTTTTTCATGAATATCATTGATTTTCTACCTCCGAGGTTTAATGTGTAGTTCGAAAACTTTTCGGCAAGAAATCCCGATGTTCACCTCCCGTAGTTTGAAATGGACCTGTACCTTCACCTGTGCGTATCTCTCATTCTACCGACATCCAATTCATAGATTTAGCAGCCCCAAATAGCCGTCCTCATGAAGCCTCACAAGGTAAGTAAGCGCTTTCTAAACTGCTGTTCTAAGAATTCCTTTTCTAATAAACTTGTAGATATAACAATGCTGGTAGAGGGTAGGATGGGTAGAAGAGTTGGGTTGGAGTTGAATAATTAGGATGAATTTCATATATATGGGTGGAGGCATTTCTTATTTTCAAGCATAGAGCGCGATTAAGCTAGGGATAAAATTCGGGAATGTAGGGGGAGATTTTTCTTATTGAAGGATACATATTTGATCGAGGTTTGATAGATTGGGCGCATGTCCTATTTTTCAGGAAACGTATGCAGAACACATAACCTTTGATGTCATGAATATAAATGATATACATGCCTGCAATATTTTTACGGAAATTACGCAACGCATCGCAGGTTCTTTTCGTTATAGTAGTATTATACGGAAGGTGGTGGGTTCACCGATGGTTGTGTGGGTGTTATGGCTGATCGCAGCCGGTGTCCTGTTTGTAGTAGAGATGATGACGCTTACTTTTTATCTGTTGTGGCTCAGTATAGGTGCATTAGCTGCTGGTTTGGTCTCGTTGATTGCTCCCGATGCTATTTTGTTTCAGGTGGTTCTCGGATCACTGGTCGCACTTGGTCTTACTATATTCTCGAAACCACTGGTTTCTAAATTTCGCAGCTCACGTGGGTTCAAGGATACCGGTACAGAAATCGTCGGCAGGCAAGGTGTCGTCGTTGAGCCTATTGAGCAAGGACAGTATGGGCAAGTCAAGGTAGGTGGAGATACGTGGAGCGCAAGCTCGGTTCAGTCTCTGGGCAAGGATGAGGTTGTAAGAGTAGTGAAGAGAGGCACGACGATTATTGAAGTAGAACGATGGGGGGACATGAACTAATGGAATGGGCAATTATCGGAATTATTATTGTGGTGGTCGTAGTATTTGTGGCATTAACAGTCAAAATCGTACCACAACAGCGGGTAGGTGTAGTGGAACGTCTCGGTAAATTTAATCGTCTGCTGACTCCGGGACTGAACATTCTGATTCCTGTAATTGATCAGGTGCGTACGTACCATGATTTAAGAATCCAGCAAGCGAATGTACCTCCACAAACGGTAATCACGAAGGATAACGTGCAGGTGCAGATTGATACAATTATTTTCTATCAGGTGGTTGGACCAGAGGAAGCAACCTATGGCATTTCTGATTATGTATATGGGGTAAGAAACATTTCGACGGCAACAATGCGGCAAATCATCGGTAAGCTTGAATTAGATGAGACCTTATCTGGGCGGGAAAAGATTTCGACCGATATTCGGTTGGCTCTTGATGAAGCTACAGAGAAATGGGGCGTACGGATTGAGCGTGTGGAAGTCATTGATATCAAGCCACCGCTGGATATTCAGGAAGCAATGGATAAGCAGATGAAAGCGGAACGGAGCAAGCGGGCGATTGTCTTGGAAGCGGAAGCTGCTAAGCAGGATATGATCCTGCGTGCTGAAGGGGATAAGCAGAGTAAGATTCTAAAAGCAGAAGGTGACAAGGAAGCACGTATCCGCCAAGCAGAGGGTTCACGGCAAGCACAGGAGCTGGAAGCTCATGGTGAGGCGAAAGCCATTCAAGCGGTGGCCGAAGCTGAAAAAACACGCATAGAGCTGATTCGCTCAGCAGGTCTGGATGAGCAGGTGCTAGCTTATCGCTCCTTCGAGGCGCTGGCTGAAATCGCTAAAGGTCCTGCGAATAAAGTGTTCCTGCCAACAAGCGCTGTTGAAACGCTGGGAAGTCTTGGGGCGATTGCTGAGGTATTCAAAGCGAGCAAGGATAGTAAATAGATTTTACAATTCGCGCTTCTTCCGTTAAAGTAAAAAGCAAAAACAACCTTATGCATACGAAGCTATTGTTGCTCATGCAAACTTTGAAGGAGAGAAGCTACCGTGACAAAAGAAATCTCACCGCTAGTTGAACTGCTCGGACTACAGCCCCACGTAGAGGGTGGTTGGTACAAAAGACTTTGGAATTCAGAATTTGAAATTTCCCAGGAAGTGCTAGGCGATAGCTATTCTGGATCACGTCATTCGGCATCTTCCATTTATTTTTTGCTTCACGAAGGCGAGCAATCTGATTGGCATACGGTATTGTCCGATGAAGTTTGGTTGTGGCATTCCGGTAGTCCAATCGTGCTTAGTCTGGGAGGTACTGGAGATAAGCCTGAGGATGTGCAGGAAGTTATTTTGGGTCTCGATATTGCTGCAGGCCAGCAGCCACAAGTGGTTGTTCCAGCGGGAGTATGGCAGGCCGCGCGTACGTTAGGTGAAGAACCGACGTTGGTCTCCTGTATCGTTTCTCCAGAATTCCATTTTGATGATTTCAAACTAATTGAGAAATAAAGAAGAGCGGAGGCTTTATATATGCCTCCGTTTTTTTATGAGGATTTTGGGAATGATGAAGCATTCTGCTATACTTTTGTGATAGCGCTTGCTTCTGAAGCGTGAATTTAGGTTAAGTAAGATTAATGAAATAACAATAAGCTTGGAGGGTTAAGCAATGAGTGAATTGAATGCACCGTTCTCGGGAGGTCCGACTTTAAATGATGGAGTGACTATGCCGTGGCTGGGCCTTGGCGTGTATCAGACTAAAGATGGGGAAGAGGTTATTCACGCGGTCAAGACCGCAGTGGAGCTTGGATATCGCAGTATTGATACGGCTGCTGGTTACAATAACGAAGAAGGTGTAGGTCAGGCTATTCGTGAATGTGGAGTGGCCCGTGATGAACTGTTTATTACGACGAAAGTGCGCAACCCTGATCAAGGCTATGAATCAACTCTGAAAGCGTTCGAAGTTAGCCGGCGCAAGCTGGGGCTGGACTATATAGACTTGTATCTCATACATTGGCCGGTGGCAGGAAAGTATCGGGAGACTTGGAAAGCTCTGATTCATCTGCAAAAAGAGGGCCTCATCAAATCTATTGGCGTGAGCAATTTTCAGATTCATCATCTGAAGGATATCATCGAGGACACTGGCGTGGTTCCAGTGGTGAATCAGGTGGAATTCCATCCGCTGTTGACTCAGCGCGAGCTGCTGAAGTATGCCAATGAGCAAGGGATCCAGCTTGAAGCTTGGAGTCCGCTAATGCAAGGGAACCTGGATCTTCCCCTTCTTAAAGAACTGGCTGGAAAGTATGATAAGACCCCTGCTCAAATTGTACTTCGTTGGGATTTGCAGCAAGGCGTCATTACGATTCCGAAGTCAGTACATGCGGATCGAATCAAGGAAAATGCAGGATTCTTTGACTTCACGTTAAGTGATGAGGATGTTAAAGCCATCGAAGATTTGAACAGAAACCATCGTTTCGGTCCCGATCCGGACAATTTTAATTTCTAAAAAATTACGAATACAAGCCAAACAGCAAGCCGCCGATACGGGGACTTGCTGTTTGGCTTGTCGCTTATTGGATGGAGACGTTATATTTACGCAGCCAGAGATCTACTTGGGCGAGGTAAGCAAAGAGCTGAGGACCGGACATGAGCTGGCCGAACCAAGGCAGATTGGTAGAGGATTCTGGGGAAGCGGCGATCTCACGGATTTTGGCAGCATCAATTAATGGGAGTATAGGTGAAGTAGAGTCATCTAGAATATTCAATACTTGTGTTCGTACTGCGTTTAAATAGGCTGGATTGTGTGTTTTCGGATAAGGACTTTTTTTACGATATAGCACATCATCTGGAAGAATTCCCTCAAGCGCTTTGCGTAAAATCCCTTTTTCACGACCGTTTAGGTTCTTGATTTCCCAAGGAATATTAAAGACATATTGAACGAGGCGATGATCACAATAAGGAACACGTACCTCTAGTCCGGCGCCCATACTCATTCGGTCCTTACGGTCGAGCAAAGTAGGCATGAAGCGGGTGATGTTTAAATAGGACATTACGCGCATTTGTGCTTGTTTACCTGTCTCCCCATCCAATGTTGGGACTTCGGCTACTGCATCACTGTATCTGTCACCCAAATATTCCAGCGGCCGAATCCATTCATTAACTTCAGGGGATAATAGACTGGCACGCATTTTAGGAGCAACAGACCAAGGGAAAGTGCCTGAGGAGAGCATTTCCTCCCGATGGAACCAAGGATAACCGCCAAAAATCTCATCGGCAGCTTCGCCGGAAATGGCTACAGTAGCATTCTTTTTAATCTCACGGCAAAATAAATACAAAGAAGAGTCCACATCGGTCATCCCAGGTAAATCGCGTGTGTACAGTGCATTATCAAGTGCTTCTACAAGCTCTGGTGTATCAAACGAGATATAGCGATGGTTCGTATTTAATTCATCGACCATTCGCTTAATCCATGGACCATCTGCTCCGGGCTGAAAAGTATGGCTCTTGAAGTGCTTGTCGTTATCGACATAATCGACGGAATACGTATCCACTCGTCCTTGACCGTTTCGGTTGTAGTAGTCCACTGCAAGTGCTGTTAACGCACTGGAGTCCAGCCCTCCTGACAAGAGGGAGCAGACAGGAACATCTGAGACCAGTTGGCGTTCGAGCGTATCCTGCAGCAGTTCACGCACCTTAGTAGCTGTTTCTGCTTCATTATCAGTGTGTTTTACGCTTTCCAGCTTCCAATAAGCATAACTACGCAGACCTTCACGGCTATAGATCATGGCATGCCCAGGACGAAGTTCCTGCATATCCTTATAAACACCGTGTCCTGGTGTACGGGCTGGACCGATAATAAAGATTTCCGCAAGTCCTTCGGGACCTACGACTGGCTGTACCTTGGGGTGCTGCAGCAGCGCCTTAGGCTCTGAGCCAAAAACTAAGACATCATCCACTTTACTATAGAACAGGGGCTTCACGCCTAAACGGTCACGTGCAAAAAAGACCTGATCCCGAAGACCGTCCCACACTGCAAAGGCAAAGATCCCATTGAGCTTCTCTACACAATCCGGTCCCCATTCGATATAGGCATGAAGCAGAACCTCAGTGTCACATTGGGTACGGAATTGATGACCCCGCTGCTTAAGTTCTTGTTTGAGCTCGGGTGCATTATATAATTCGCCGTTGTACACAATCGCGTATACCTGTTCCTCATGGCGGGTGATCATAGGCTGCGCGCCGTTCTCTGGATCGATAACGCTAAGTCTGCGGTGACCGAATGCACAGGGGCCTGAAATCCAAGTTCCAGCTGCATCCGGTCCGCGGTCTGCTAAAGTTTCAGTCATTTTGACCAGCAACTGCGAGTGCTGCGTGAGATCTCCGCGCCACTGGATAAATCCGGTTATTCCGCACATGATGGTTCATCCTCTCTTTTTGTGCGATTGTTGTCCTTACTTTTTTGCCAAGTAATACAGATATATGCCGAAGGAAGGCATAAAATGTATGTCCTTATCCGAACACTAGGGAAGAGAGGAATTTGCCAGGAGGGAAGGATGACAGGTGTATTATATTAAAGATGCCAAAATTCGCAGAATGATGGAGTATGACGGTGCGCCTTGTGCAGAAGTAGGTGTATTGCCAGGTGCTGTTAGTGATCCTGCACTTTTGGTGTATATCGTAGAAGATCAGCGCGAAGAAGGCTATGAGATTGTCCGTATTCTCACTAATGACGCTGATACTTCTACTGATTGGTTTGATAACAATATGCATGATGCTTTTAAAGATGTGACTTCGAGCGCGTTTACAGGCAGTATGATTATGACGCCAGAAGATGAACGTTCCAAGTTTCAGAGAGAATTAATGACATACGGAGATTTAAAAAAGCAGCTGGAGCAGCATTTTCGGAATCTGGAGTAATATGGAGTAAAAACGAGGGTATCCGTAAGCTATGAAAATAGCTAGGATGCCCTTGTTATTATTAAAATAGGATGAAGATTACTTATTTTCCAAAATGTTTGATCTTGAAAATTCTGCTGAATAGGGTATAATAAATATCGTTGCGTCAATACATATCATTAATTCTTATATGTCCCGGTAGCTCAGCTGGATAGAGCAT
>NZ_NFUX01000106.1:0-15191 GCF_002264385.1 Paenibacillus sp. VTT E-133280 | reverse complement strand
ATTATATAATACTGAGGATACTCACTATTTTCTCTGGTGTCAAGGTATATCCTTTACTTCGAGCCTCTTGGTGCACGCTTCACCAAACTACAAACATTCTGTTTCACCGATCTATAGTTGAATACACCTTATAAGAGTATAATTTAAAGAGGACACTCATTAAGAGTATCCACATATTGACCCATCTCACGAAATTGAGAATAAAAAATTGACAATAAAGTCAAGGAGGCCCTACATCATGAACACAGATCATCCCAAGGCGATAGACGTCATCCACATATTAATGAGATCAACCAACTACATTAAAACAGAGTTTCAATCCCAGTTATTAGCGCTTAATACGCCTTATCATCTCTCCGGCCCTAGATTGCGTCTGCTCTCAGTCGTCGCGGAAGCAGGCAGTATCCGCATGAATGAGTTAGCCGTTAAATTAGGGATCAAAGCACGTACCGTTACCGATTTTATTGATGCGCTTGAGCAGGATAAACTCCTTGTTCGAATTCCTGATCCAACCGACCGACGCGCTACACTGATCCAGCTTACGGAGCTTGCGCAATCCACTATTGAGCAAGTTCTTGCTTTCCAAGATACAGTCGCTGACAACATGCTGGACAATCTCTCGCTAGAGCAAAGAAAGCAATTCTATGACCTTCTATTACAGCTAACCAAAAACAAAGCAATTACTGAGCTATGTGAAGAAGCTAAGTAAGTTAGAGCCACGTCGAGGAACTTCCTCGCTAAATTTATCAATAAAATATCGGATACGCCCATTCACTTATCTCCGCTCCTACATACAATGTTTTAGCCCATTCATTAAGGAGTGACAAGATCATGTCATTTTTCCCATCTCCAAGTTTCCCAGGATTCCCAGGACAGCCTGGGCAGCCTGGGCAACCCGGACCACCAGGAATACCAGGACAACCAGGACAACCAGGAATACCAGGGTCACCAGGACAACCGGGACTCACGGCACCCAGCTCACCTCCCCCGCAACTCATCCCTCAACAACCTGCCATTTCGTCTTTTGCTGTCGACCCGGGAGCAATTGCTGGTTGTTTGTTTCGGAATACGTACGTATGGCTCGTAAATAGAAATCAATTCTGGTTTTTCCCGGTTTTCGTAGGACGCACCTCGGTTGCGGGTTTTCAGTGGAACGGAAGGTTTTGGATGTATACAGGCTTGAGCCTGCAGTCCATCCAATCCTTTACCTGTTTCTAAATGAACACACAGAAAAGCTCCGTTCCACGAGGAATGGAGCTTTTGGCTCTACGTTAGAATTGACCATTATTTAATCCGTAATGCCTGGCTACAGCGTGCACAGTAGCGGGTACCTTGGGGAGACATTGACCCGCAGCCTTCACAGTAAAGCTCCTGTGTCATTGACTTCACTTGATCGTCATGCAGAATTGCCTCATGCGTGGTTGGATTTAACATATTCAATACGTGGAATTCTTCTCTTCTTCCCCTGCGAAGGAGTGAGAACAATAAATAGAGGCCCATGAACCCGACTAAAGTCATAGCACCCGCCTTTATCAGACCCGATTCAAAGCGATAATTCCAAAGTGCATGCATCACCACTGCTGCCAAGAACATCTCCATTGCATGTCGCCATCTTGTCCATGGCTTGCCATTCCCCAAGTTCGAGTTCTTATGCATGCTGCTTGCATACCATATCCCCACAGTTGCAATTGCAGTCCATGTTCCATGGCCGAAGGGTGATAATAATGCTCTCATCCATAGGACCGCGAGCATCCCAAGGGAAGATGCTTCGTCTAAATGTACCCATCCATAAATAATACTTTCCACTGCTGCAAATCCCATTCCTGCTGCGGCACCAAACACCACTGCATCCATCAGAAATTGGATTTTTCGCGTTCGAACGAGTATCACACAGATTAACAATTTAGCAGTTTCTTCTATTAAAGCCACAGACAAAGGGACATAAAGCTGCGAAAAGTCAAAGGAATTTGCTTTTACTTCAAAAAGCCAAATCCGCTCTAAATACCAAGCCAGAGGGATGGCGACAATCGCGGTAGACACAAAAACTAAACCAACCCTCATCTGACGAAAGCCTACTAACTGCTGACTTCTTACAAAGGCTACGAATGCTACGGGACCCACTACACCTCCAACAATTAAGGCGGCGATCTTCCACCATTGACTATGTAAGAACAATGCCAAGAGGGATAAGACAAGAAATCCGCCTCCCAGCCACAGCAACTGGTCCATCCACTTGTCTTTGGCCTTAGGTAGCGATTCATTATCCTCGACAATAAATTCCTCACCGAAGGCAATTGTAACTTTGTCCATCAGATGGGGTGTTCGTATGTTTAGAACCTTAATGAGTTGTTGACGAACCGGAGCGTAATAATCGAGTATAGTTAAGAACTCTAACTTGCCCATAATCAGTATTTCACTATCTTCTACCGCGATCAACGTATGTGAGGAGACCGTGTCTGTTAGTAACTCTGTCTCTCCATAAAAATCCCCATCTCGAAGGATAATCTTGCGCCGCTTTCGGCCGCGAAGCTCGATACTCCCGCTGCTAATCATGAGAAATTGATCAATTACTGCACCTTCCTTGATAATTTCTTCGCCCTTCATCACTTTCTTGATCATTGTAATCTCCGCAAGACCCCGAAGTTCAGCATCAGGTATGACCGACCAGATGGTCGCTTTTCGAAGCATACTATGAATCATTCGGATTCGTATGTTCACAAGCACACTTTCATAAAATAACGGACTCAGGTTCGCCAAATATTCGAACGATGGACGGTCTAGACGCAGCGCCCTTACTTGACCGATTGCCGTAACACTAGCCGATCTTTGTAGGTTCCGAATAAGACCGATTTCTCCTACTAATTCTCCCGGTCCAAGTTCAGCCAAGAGCAGTGCCTTCCCAACTAAGTTAACCGAGGTGACCTGCACCTTCCCTTGCCATATAATGAAACAGTCCTTAGAGGTGGACGCTTCCATAAGAAGTCGTTGTCCATCCTCTAAAGACACAAGTTTTATAGCATCAATTACATTTCGTAGCTCATCATCAGGAATGCCTCGCAATAATGGATGATCACGTAGAAAATCAACTGCAGTATTAGGTATCATAGTTTTTAACTCATCACCGCATATTTCCTATAATACTACTTCTGGAATCCTGCATTTTTTTAACAAAATTCGTCATTACATCAAAAGCTTCGTTACGTTTATTCGATAAACTTTGCAGGCGCAGCATATCCATTTGCTGACTATTACTTGCACTATCAATCTTTGACTTGATTTGTCCCAACAGATTCTCAAGCTCTCCTTTGTTTTGCGGTATAGCCATACCCATAGCAGTAAACATGGCCCCCTTGTCATCTGTCAGCTTTACAGCAGAGCCGGCCTCAGCACCTGAAGGAAGCTTCCCCAGCTCTTCATTGATCACTCCTAGCAATTGATTCAGTTGTGAGATTGTTTCATTCTTGGCTTGTACAGCTGCGATTTGATCTTTCAGCTGCTCGTCTAACATACTTGCACGACTCGATTGTACAGCCATCATTGCTGTTTCAAGATCCATGTCCTGAATGTTAACCTGTGTCATACCACCCACTCCATTCACACTGCCTACCGAATTTTGCGTGGCATTTCCATTCAGGGCATCTTTAACGGAGTTATAAACCGAATTGTTATATAACAAAGCCCCTCCTACAATGATCCCCAGCACAAAAGTACCGGACATAGATAAAACCAATTTTTTCACACTCATTCCATTTCCTCTTTTCGTTTATGGATGGTCATTGTGTCATCACGATTCATAAAGCCAAACGAACGCGTTCTTTGTTAATAATGTTATATCATTTAGGGTGATTTACAGTCTGTAACCCCAATTACAATTCCCATATATTCAAGCTCAAATGACGTCGAGTATATTTCTAAGTTTATCTGTGTTACACACGAGTATTTTCCTCTGATCAATCCGTATTAACTGCTCATCCTGCAATCCAAGCAATGATTTCGTCACTGTCTCACGTGCCGTTCCTGTCATATCCGCCAGATGTTGATGCGTCAGTTTCAAATCGATAAGAACACCATCATCAGAGGACACTCCATGCTGTTCCGTTAGACGCAACAACACGCGAGCAATGCGCGTACGCACATCGATAACGGTTAAGTCTGTGATTAATTTATTGGCATCACGCAGACGATCTAACGCTGTTTCCAAAATGCCGATTAGTATTTCCGGATTACTTTTTAATAAGGGAATGAAATCGCGTTTTTTCAGAATACATAAGGTGGATTTCTCGATGGTCCTTGCAGAAGCAGAGCGTGCTCTTTCATTTTGTAGCAAAGCCATCTCTCCAAAGAAATCACCTTCTCTAAAAATAGAAAGGATTACATCCCTAGAGTGGTTATCTTGATAAATTTGAACAACTCCAGAGATAATAAGATAGAACTCCTCTCCCTCTTCCCCTTCCCCTTCAAAAAAGATGGATTCTCCTTTTATATATGTACGCTCACTACATAGCTTGGAAATTTCAGCTAAATATTCATCATCCAGATGTTCAAAGAACGGGAAATCGCGCAACAGTTGTGGGTTCACCTTCAAGAGAGACCTCCAGTGTGAGTGAATAATTCTTTTTAGGATAAAAGTTAAAAATTCAGGACTATCCTTTATTGTAATTGTTTTAATTTAAGATAAATAGTGACAGCAGTCATCAAATTATCATATGACATTTTTACATTTTGTGGATATAAAACAAAAAAGAATCAACCGCGCGGATCATCGAAAAGATACTCACGGCTTGATTCTCCTTTTCTACTTAAAAGCTCCTCGTAAAGCTTCAATTCTTCTCGCTACACTCTGCTGCACAATTTCGCTTTTTTCCGCTATATCGTATCCATGAATGGTTCCTTTGGTGTGATACAATTCAACCTGAACTCCACATTCTTGTAAGGCTTCTGCGTAATGAATTCCTTCGTCTCGCAAACAATCAAACTCCGTAATTTCAACATAAGCATTAGGCAAACCTTTTAATGAAGTTGCTTCCATAGGAGACGCATATTCTCTCTTGCCAGCTGCTACTCCATTCTTGAGATATAGCTTCCACATCTTCTCATTAAGCTTAGAGTTCCACAGAGGTGTGTCTGTAAACTCTTTAATGGATTCCGTAGTCTGTCTTGCATCTGTCACTGGATAGAGTAACATTTGAAAACAAATTGGAGGCGCCTGCCTATCGCGAGCCATTAGAGTCACTGCAGCAGCAAGCGCCCCACCTGCACTATCCCCACCTATAGCAATTCTACTCCTATCAATGCCTAAGGCATCCGCATGATCACTGGCCCATTCAAATGCTGCATAGCAATCTTCAACGCCATATGGGAAAGCGTACTTCGGGGCTAATCTATAATCCACAAATATTACTTTGCAAGGTGTCTTTGAAGCATACTCACAGGCCCAATGGATATGGGAAGGTGCTGCCTTTAGGACAAAGGCTCCTCCATGAATGTAAATAAGGCAGGGAGCGTTTTGGGATATACCCTCAGGTTCAATTATTGTCAGCTGAACGCTTCCGTCTTTATAGCCTGAAATAACTTTTTTCATTACCTTCACACCTTCAGCAGAGTTGATTTTTTTCAAACTTCTCGCTATGAGTTTATTTAAAATTGGCAATAACAATGGATTTAAGGGAAGTGTTCTCTTTTCATAGGGTTCAAAGTCGCTATGGATTTTATATTTACTCATTAGATTCCTCCTTAATATTTCGTTACTTAACTACAATATTATCAAATCATACTACTCTGTGTACGTATATAGAAGCCTAGCCAAGAAAGCTATAAATGATTATGTATAATACAAAATAACTACTGACATGTAAAAGACACCTTGAAGGTGTCTTTTACATAGCTGAATGAGCTAAAGTTTGAATAGCCTTTTGATCGTTACCGATTATTCAATAATCGTAGAATCAATGTTAGTGCTTCAGCCCGTGTAGCATGGGCGAGCGGATCATAGCGGTTGCCGTCCTTACCCAGCACTAGACCGGCCTTCACCGCGGCGGCCAATTCGCCCCGCGCCCAAGTCGGAATGCTGGGTGCATCAACAAATGCTAGCTTTGGCTTTTCTTCCTCTGCAAGCTGCGCTGTGCGGGCGGCAATGACGGCGATTTCCGTACGGGTAATACTCCCGCTTGCTCCGAACGTGCCATCTGTATATCCATTTAGCAAACCTGCAAGGCTGAGAGCCGCTACCCCATCAGCGGCCCAGGTTGGTATCTGCGCCTGGTCACTAAAGGTAGGAGCCGATGCCACTGCTGAGCTAAGTTTCAGGCCTCGACTCAGGAACACGGCGAACTCCGCCCGCGTTACAATGCCATTTGGCCGGAAGCTACCGTCCTCGAAGCCGCGCGCAATTCCTAGCGCAGCCGCTTGACGGATGGCGTCTTTCGCCCAGTGAGCCTGCACATCGCTGAAGTTCACTGGCGGAGGCGTGGCCGAAGTGGCAGGCGATACTCCAGCTGAGTTGCCCTCGCTGGTAACTGCACCAGTAGGAGCGGAGCTGCTAGCCGGTGCAGGTGAAAATTTGCCGTCACCGCCCATGGCTGGTCCTGGGTCTGTTCCGGTTCCCGGGTCAGTGCCAGTTCCCGGGCCCGTTCCGGGACCCGGCTCCAGCACCACGGAAGCTTGCAGCTGCGTCTGCGCTTCCTTCAGCTCATGCAGCAGCGCCTCCGACCGCTGCTGCGAGCCACCCAAATCTATTGCGGCGCGGTGCGCAGCCGCAATCGCCGCGGCCAGCTTTGCCTTGGCCGCTGCCGGGTAATACCCCGCAGCTGTGCCGACCACGGCTGCGTCATAAACCTGCTGCGCAGCTGAGATCGCCGCTGCCAAGCGGCTGTTGTCCGCTGCGCCAAAATTCAGCCGCACCGCGTACACGGTACCGCCCACCTGCAGCTGCGCGTCAGTCAACACCGCCGGATTAACCGGCTTGAGGTAAAACACGCGCACGCCCGGGACCGTCTCTTCACCCGGTAAAGCCGCGACTATCCCGCCCGCGCCCACCTGGAGTTCATCGACGATGGAATCCACCGTCACGACAGCGTAGGTGTCGCCCGCCACCGTCGCAATCAGCGCGGGGCTATGTATATAGCTCCCTACAGGAGAGAACTCATCTTCGTTTGCAGCTGCGACCGAAACGTTTACAGCATACACCGCATTCTCCTTCAATTCATCCAGCGCTGCTTGCAAAGACTGCGCAGCAGCCTTAATCTGAGGCTGTGTTGCTGCCAGATTAGCCCCGGTCTGTGAGGCTGCCAGCACCGCTTGCTCCGCCTGTTCTTTTGCTGCAGCAAATATTTCTTCTGCACCAATTAGAGCCTTCGCCGTCTGTAAGAACTGCTTAGCTGCAGCCACCGAGCTGTTCAAGTCTTCCAGCAGTTGTGTATTATAGCTGATATACACACCTCTTATCTCAGCTCCAACTGTGTAGCGCACATAGGAAAGACCCAGCCAATTAGCTCCGGCGGTCGGAGTCCCCATAACATTACGGATAATGACCTGAAACGCTTGCGCATTTTCCGTTGACCCGTTTATTAGCGGAATCGCCCGATAGGTCTCCTGGGAGTAATCTAGTCCGACTGTGGAGAAATCACCGATGAAGGACGGCGCGGATTGCACCATTTCTTTGGCCTGTGGTATTACCGTAAGATTGGCATACAATTTATCGCCATATTCGCCCGCGGCATTCTTAAGCAGAACCGCCGTACTACCAAAATCCGCCGCAAATTCGGATAAAATCGATGTCTCCTCCAACGTATCAATTACATGGACAGGGACAGGTTCCGAAGCGACATAATATCTGTCTTTATAACTATTGTACCGAGTGGTGAGCGCTTTGACCGAAGCATCTACCTGTGCCTGCGTAGCGCTGTCATTAGCCACTACAGATACAGCTGTCTTCAAGATGTTACTGTTCAGCGACGTCGAGACGCCTTTCGCATATTCTCCTACCGAGACCGGTGCAAAATTATACCCGGGCTTACCCTCAGCTGTACCCACCTCCTTCAGATCGGCCAATAAACCTTCTACTTTTGCGATAATTTCTTGAAGCGCGACTTTATGGGCTGTGTATACCGAAGCCTTGTAAGCTGTAAGCCCCACGTTCAGCGCTTGGTAAGCGGATTTGATTGCCTCAGCAGATGGTTCCGGCTGTGCTATTGCTTCTTCCGCACGGACTATATGATCGTAGAGCACGCCCCGAGAGCCGGCAGGATATTGACCGAATGCATCACCTTCTACCGTATTTTCATAAACCGAACGAGATACTGTAACGAGTTCCTGCAACTGCTTAAGCGTAACCTCAGGTGTCTCTTCACCGCCGCCCGGTCCTTCACCATCCCCCGGCTTCACAGGTAGACCTGAACTATCCAGCCATAGCTGCACATTGTACCAGTAGTCATAATCCAGACCCGGGTAGGTTGGGTTGTTCTTGATGATGACATGCATTAGGACATCTGTAGGTTTCTGAATATCTGCAATCGGCAGAGATACTTGGGTCCTGCCGCCTGAGCCACTACCGCTTGTCGCTGTAAATTCTTGATAACCCTCCATTCCTTGTACGTTACCTTCGGTAATGACTGCTTTAGCCGCACCCGGTTTACGGAAGGCGATATAAGGAATCAGTACCGCATTCTCTGCACTGATCTCATGTCCAAAAACCGTTTTTCCGTCTTTCACGGTCACCTTACCTGATTTCTCCACATATAGGAATACATTCGCTGCCGAATCGGAAGAAGTATTGTCCATCAGATATCGATAAAATATATTGCTGTATGTACCATCCTGCACTCCCGCCGCTACGGCTGTCTTTGCGCCCCAATTGAACGGAGCTGCCAGCAGCAATATAAGCAGTAGCGCTATCGATTTTTTTAACCTAATCATTTCATCTCATCCCCCTTTTCTCAAAAATTAATCCTTATACCTAACATAAAAGAAGGAAGAGAAAACGACGTTCCGCTTCTCCTCCATCTTCATTCTGTAAGCGCTCAGCCCTTAGGCCTGCTTTCTATTAGTTCCAGTGAATCGACAGATCGTACAACTGACTATGGAACACGGTGGAAACGTATAGTTGAATATCAATATCCTGGCTCGGATCCCCTGCGGTGAAAGTGAAGGTAGTCAGGTTGGTGCTAGCGTTGTAAGACCCGGTGTAAGTGGAACCATCAACCGTCAAGTAAGGAAAATAATTACCTTTAAGCTTAATAGTGACCGAGTTGCCATTTACATCGGCAGGTTCACTAATATACGTACTGGAATGGGAATCATATGCGCCATCATAGTAGAATTGATAGGATTTGCTTGCTGCAAATACCGGAACAGCCAACATCAGCGTAAGTACAACCATCATCAGCAAGGATACTGTCTTTTTTGCTTTTACCATTAAGTAACACGCTCCCTATTCATTTGGTATTAAAGCCTCATCTTCGAACTCAGGTCTTTGGACTTTACGATGGACAACAACCTTCCCTTGGCAAAAAGCGGCGGTGCCGCTTCATTATGTGCTGAGCTTCAACTTATACCCCTTAAGATCATCCCGCCTTTCCGTAGGTTCATCACCTTCGTAATTGATAATGATTATCAGTATCAATTACTTGAGTTGATCTTACCTATTCATGTAAGTATTTGTCAACTATTATTTTCATAAAATTTGAAAGATTTGCGATTATACCTCTTGGACCATCCGTAAGCGTTATGAAAAAAATCGCCCATACATGAAGGCATTACCGCGAGAACGGTGAGATGCATTACTAACAGTGGGTCCGTCCACCAATGGCTAAATGCTGTTGTCTTAGAATTTTGTGACTCTCGTCCAGCCATAGATCTGCCGCTGTGAGCTGCAGGCTGAAGAGCAGGTAGAAAGAGGTGGCACTTCCCGGAGTGGTCGGCAGTACCGCACACGATTCCTGATGGCTCCTATGGCATGCAGTAGCAGTCACGCGGACAGTATAAGGAGCGTACTCCCCCTATGTTTGGGTGTACGCTCATATTTTTGTTTAAACCTAGTGACCATACCTTCTTTTTTCGAACTACGGAATAAATTCAGATATACTTCCTTACCGGAACAATATAGAGCCCAGTCTCCGGCTCTCTTTTTACAACCACCTCTACCCCATACACAGCTTTGACCGAGTCTGGGATTATAACCTCTTCTGGCGGGCCTTCCAGCACTACCCGGCCTTCCTTCATCGCGATCAAATGATCGCTGTAATGAATCGCTTGATTCATGTCATGCAGCACCATCAAGACGGTCAGCCCATGTTCCCTGGCCAACCGCCGGATCAGATCAAGCATTTCATACTGATAAAAGATATCTAGGTACGTCGTCGGCTCATCCAAAAAGAGAATCGGCGTCCGCTGTGCCAGCGCAAGCGCAAGCCAGACACGCTGCCGTTCTCCACCCGACAGTTCGGCCAGCGGCTTATGCCGTTTATCCTGCATGTCCGTGCAGGCTAGCGCCCAGTCAACAGCTTCGCGGTCCTCTTCGCGCTCTGGCATCAGCAGTGAACGATGCGGAAGGCGTCCGAAAGACGCCAACTTTTCCACTGTTAGATCACCTGGAGCAGTATTCTGTTGATGAACCACCGCCAGCTTGCGGGCAATTTCCTTTGGCTTAAGGCTAGTCAGTTCTCGACCGTCCAGAATGACGGAACCAGAAGACGGTGAATAATTCGCCGCCAGCACGCCGAGCAGCGTAGACTTGCCGCTGCCGTTAGGACCGATAATCGCGGTGGTACACCCCATCGGAATGGTTAGATTCAGCTGCTCCAGCAGCTTTTTATTACGGTGATATGAGAAGGATAGCTCTTTAATCTCCATAGTTCACCTCTCCTTTGCGCAGCAGGAAGATCAAAAACGGCCCGCCGATCACCGTCATAATAATAGAGGCCGGAATCTCTACAGGTGCAAGCATTGTGCGCCCAAGTGTATCAGCCACCAGGATCAGCAGTGCACCAGCCAGCGCTGAGAAGGGAATCAAAACCTTATGATCCGAGCCGATCAACTGACGCGCAATATGCGGCACCAGCAGTCCGACAAAAGCTATCAATCCGCCAATTGCCGTCGCCGTTGCCGCCAGCAGCACCGCCACCGCCGACACTAAGATCCGCACCCGGCTTACATGCATGCCCAGATTACGGGCCGTCTTGTCCTGAAGCATCATCACATTACACCAGGGACTAATCAGCACGGCCAGAATCAGACCAAGGGTGCCGTACAGCACGATGATCTTCACATCTTCCCATGTCTTCAGGTTAAAAATCGAAGTCGTCGCCATATTCACCATTGTTACCGCATAGCTTCCCCTATAATTAAATGATTGCCCCAGCCCGGTAAATGTGGCATTGACTGCGATACCGACCAAAACCAATCTCAGCGGCTGAAACCCCGACTTCCAGGACAATGAGAAGACCAGTAAGCAGGCGATGGCTCCCCCCAAGAAGGCAAACAACGGCATCCAGAAGAACAGTGCCGGAAAGATCGTAACCATCGTCAGAGAGACAAATCCCGCACCCGATGAAATACCGATCACCCCAGCATCAGCCAGCGGACTGCGCATCACAGATTGAAGCAACACGCCCGAAACGGCCAAAGCAGCCCCACAGAATAACGCCACAATGACACGCGGCAAGCGTAAATCCCGAATAATCGCTACATTCTCATTCGTCCCTGTAAATAACCCCTTTAGCAGTTCAGGCAAGCTAACTTGCAAGCTGCCGCTGAGGACCGACCAGAGCACTGCCCCCAGCAGCAACACCAAGACAGCGGCAAAGCTCCACAGCAATCTCTTCATGTTCTCTTCATCCTCTGTCTGTTGTTGTTAAAATGCATCAGTTCTACTGCTGAAGCTCCGGGTACAGCATCGGCAATAGATCGTCAAGCGCCGCGTCAGCTGCAAGGTTCGCGGTGGTGCCGAACAGCTCTTCGGGCAGATCGTACACGCGGTCATTTTTAACCGCATTGAAATGCTTCCAGATATCATTTTTAATAAAGTCCTCGTTGAACATCTTGATTACTTCCTCCGGCATACCGTGCGCTGCCCGCAGGATCACATCTGGATTCGCCTGCTGCAAATATTCAGTGTTGGAGGCCAGATACTCAACCGTCTCTCCTTGAACGATATTGATACCTCCGGCAATACGTACCAGATCACCAATATATGAATGTTCAGTGGCTACCAAATAACTGCCGGGTACCCCAAGCAGAATCAGCACTTTAGGCGAAGGCTTGCCTGTAATAGCCGCCTGCACTTCAGTGATTTTGTCTTCATAGCGGGCAATCACACTATCCGCCTGCTCCTTGCGGTCATACTTCTTCCCGAGCTGAGCTACCGAGTCCTCTAGTTTCGCTAAGCTAGTCAGGTCAAGAAAATTTGTCTTAATCCCTGCACTGTCGAATAACGGCTTGAGGTCATATTTCAGTGTGGTCACCGATAATACCTCGGTTGGCTTTAACGATTTGACCTTTTCCATATCCGGGCTCATGGGATTACCCACCGTCTCAACATCCGCATAGCGATCCGGCAGTATCTTTGCACTGGTCGGTATGCCAACCAAAGTCAGATCCAGCAAAGCCATTATCTCGGTCGCGGATACAGTGGTTGATATAATACGCGGCTCCTCCTGCGCTGTGGGTTCCGGTTCGACTGCGGTTGAGCCTTGCTGCTCGGTCGCTGCAGCCGTCGCTGAAACCTTCTGCTCCGTACGTTCTGTGTTTCCAACACAGCCCGCCAGCATAATGATCCAACATAAAGCGGCCATCAGACCTATCATTCTTCTCATAACAGGAACGTCCGCTCCTTTCTTCCTGCAAAACCGCGAAGGACGCCGTAAATCCGGTATCCTTCGCGAGTCTGTGCCTATGTGTAATGGAATGCCTTATTTGCCTAGCAATTTCACGAGCAAGCTTACTACCTCAGCACGGGTTGCAAAATCACCCGGAGCATAACGATTGCTTCCCTTGCCACTAATTAAGCCCGCTTTCTCGGCAGTTGCAATGTAAGGGCGTGCCCAAGCAGCGATATCAGCAGTGTCGCTGAAAGTTGGTACTGCACTTGGGTCAATGGTCAACCCTTGCGCACGTACGATGATAACCGCAAGCTCGGCGCGGGTAATTTTGCGGTCAGCACGGAAACTGCCATCTTCATAGCCGCTGATAATTTTGCGGGCAGCTACTTGTGCCACAGCGTCGGTAGCCCAGGTAGGGATGCCGCTCACATCGCTGAAACCACTACTATTCGCCGCACTGCCTTCAAGCTTCAGCGCCCGGCTCAACAAGACAGCGAACTCTGCTCGGTTAATCGGATTGTTCGGACGGAAGCTGCTATCATCGTAGCCTTTAACTAGACCCGCCTGAATCGCTTGTTCTATAGCTGCCTGTGCCCAGTGTCCGCTCACATCTGTGAGCTTAACTGCATTTGCTGATCCATTTCCTGCGGAAGAATTAGTCGCTGGAGTTGGAGTCGGTGTAGTAGCTGCAGACGGAGTAGGCGTTGCTGAAGCAGATGGCGCGGGTTTAGCAATCACATCGTATGGACTGTTTGTCTCTGCTCCAACGGTACTGCTTACCCGAATATCCACATCATACGTATGGAAGTAGTTTACTTCAGGCCAGTCAATTTTGACCCATCCGTTAAGCTTGATTCCTGTGTTGCTGATAGGGAACTTTATAGTACGGGTATTTGCTGTAGTATCCGCAGCGATTACGGTTACTCCCTGCAGTGAACCGCCTTGCTCCACGTTAAATCCAGTAATTTCTTTGCTCTGGTTCAGTTTAATCGCCAGATATTTCTTCCCGCCTTCTACAATTAGCGTACCTGGATGCTGAACGTAGGTATCCATCATGGATACTTCACTAGTGCCGTCCTTGAGAATGGTGTAGTCGATTTCGTAATAACCATCCTTGATAGAGGATCCCGCTGTTGGCGATGGCGAAGCTATAACGACTGGTGGGGTTATTCCTCCAGTTTCACCACTGCCAGTGTCCGTTGGTGTTGGTGTTGGTGTTGGTGTTGGTGTTGGTGTAGCTAGACTGACAACTGCAATGGATTCAAGGTTAAATTTAAAACGCACATCATGCTTCATGTTATAAGAAGGCGTCGTCATCGAAACATGCACTCCACCTGGTAAAATGTTGGACAAGCTTGAAACAGCAACCGATACAACGCGTGTATCTGCTTCAAGATTTTCGCTGATTGTCGTTGCCTGCACACCTTCAAGATAAACAGCCTTCACGACAGAGCTTTGTTTAATGACGTTGAAGCTTACCGTCTTCTGCCCATTCTTAACATCAAGCGTTGCCGGTGTACCAAGGTAAGCCTTCATCGAGGATTCCTGTTCCTTTGTTGCATGTAGTACAGAGTATCCGATCGTATACTGACCATCCTGCAGATCAGGCTCAGCTGGTGCAGTAATAGCAACTGGGATTGCACTCGGATCGAACTTGAAATCAACATTGTATTCGTTAAAATAATTAACTTCAGGCCACTCGATTTTGACCCATCCGTCTAAAGAGGCGTTCAAATCACTCACTTCAAATTTTACAGTTCTTTGGTTGTTAGATGCATTTTTGTTCGTTACTGTTCCTTCAGATAATGTTCCATCTGCCGCTTTTAGCTTCAGCCCAGTAATTTGCTTGTCCTGAGTAACTGTAATAGAGACATAATTCTTACCGTCTTTAACTTCCAATGCAGCAGGCTTAAGGACATACTGTTCCATTACAGATGCTTCAGCAGCGCCATCCTTCAAAATGGAGTATGGTAGCTCATATTGCCCATCCTTGTATTTTGCGCTTTCGGCGCTAGCCCCACCAATCGGCTGTAGTAAAGTACCTATCAATAAAATGAATGCCATAATCCTTAGCACAAAACCGAATCTTGCTTTATTCAACACAATCATTCCCCTTTGAACTTATTTTTTTCCAGCTCTATAAACGGCATAACCCGCCGCCACAACCAGTACAGCTGCTCCGCTACCCAGTAGCGTTTTTTTGAGCAACGGCGCCTGTTGCTCTGCCGCTAACGCAACGGGTGCTGCGGTGTCCGCGGCTACCGTCGGTTTCTTCGTCGCAACTGGCGTAGCTACCGGCTTCTTTGTCGCCGCAGATGCTGCCGTTGGCTTCTTCGTCGCTACTGATGTGGCTGCTGGCTTCTTCGTCGCTACTGG
>NZ_NFUX01000068.1:0-38442 GCF_002264385.1 Paenibacillus sp. VTT E-133280 | reverse complement strand
ACATAAAGTATGGTGTGAAACTTATACTTTATGTCTTATATTTTAAAAAAGGCTGTCTTATTTGTAGGGGTTACCTACTTATAAGACAGCCTTTTATGTTGATCCTACAGTCGAACTGGACTAATGTTCCAAATCTCAGCTGCATAGCGACTAATTGTGTTATCGCTGGAGAATTTACCGGAATGACCAATATTAATAATGGACTTCTTCAGCCATTCTTGCCGGTTGCGGTATGCCCGATCAATTTCGACGTGCGTCTCAACGTAACTGGCGAAATCCTTCAGGACAAAAAACTCATCGTTATTATCCAGAAGAGAGTGGAAGATACTCTCAAACTCCGTAGCGTGACAACATATAGGTCCTGGTTTGATTAACTGATCCAGCACTTCCTTCACACGACTATCCCCGTTGTAAATATCACGCGCATGATAACCGCCATGCTGGTAGTAATCCATGACCTGCTCCGCGCGAAGTCCGAACAGGAACATATTGTTGTCTCCCACCATTTCATGCATTTCCACATTTGCGCCATCCATCGTCCCTACCGTCAATGCACCGTTCATCATAAACTTCATATTCCCGGTACCGGATGCTTCTTTGCTGGCTGTAGAAATCTGCTCACTGATGTCCGCTGCAGGAATGATCTTTTCTGCTAGGGATACCGAATAATTTTCAAGGAAAAAGATACGAATCTTCCCTTTAACATCCGGATCTTTATTGACTACCTCCGCAACTGTATTAATCAGTTTGATAATCCGCTTCGCCAGATGATAACTTGGCGCTGCCTTTGCTCCGAATATAAACGTGCGTGGAACCATATCCATCGAAGGATTATCTTTGATTTGATTGTACAAATGAAGAATATGCAAAATATTAAGCAACTGGCGCTTGTAGGCATGCAGACGTTTCACCTGTACATCAAAGATAGAGTCAGGATCGACATGTACAGAATGCTTGCTGTAGATGTACTCTGCAAGACGAAGCTTATTCTGGCGCTTAATACTTGCTACTTGTTCCTGGAAGGAAGCATCCTCACAATATTTAATCAAGCCAATCATTTCTTGAGGATGGCTCACCCAACGGGTCCCTATCGATTGATTGATCAAATTAGCCAGGTCCGGATTGGCATGCAGTAACCATCGCCGATGGGTAATTCCGTTCGTCTTATTATTAAACCGGTGTGGATACATTTCATTAAAAAGCCGCATCTCGCGCTTCATTAATATTTCTGTATGCAGCGCCGCGACTCCATTGACACTATGGCTCGCTACAATCGCCAGATGAGCCATCCGAACCTGATCATCATGAATAATCGCCATCTGCGCAATTCGATCCTGATCCCCCGGATAACGACTCATAAGCTCGCCACAGAAGCGCGCATTGATCTCTTCAATGATAAGAAAAATACGTGGCAGTAGCTCCCTAACCATTTGAATAGGCCATTTCTCAAGCGCTTCGCTCAGAATAGTGTGATTAGTATAAGAGACCATACGCGTCGTGATACTCCATGCCTCATCCCATCCTAAACCATGTACATCCATCAAAATCCTCATCAATTCAGGAATCACCAGCGTTGGATGTGTATCATTAATATGAAGAGCAACCTTGTCAGGCAGCGATTCTATAGGAATCCCAAGCTTGGCATAGGTACGCAGAATACTTTGCAGCCCCGCACTACAGAGAAAATACTGCTGCTTCAGTCGAAGCAGCTTGCCTTCGTATTGAGAGTCATCTGGGTACAGGAACTCCGAAATGGATTCTACCGAACGCTTATACTCCAGAAACTTATGATAATCCGTCCCGGCAAAAGAACCAAAGGTTCTAGAGGGCTGGGTAATGGATTCTGCACTCCAGTTCCGCAGTGTATTCACATGCCGGCGATCTGCACCAATGATAGGGACATCATAAGGCACTGCACGAACAGCCTCATATTGCGTATGCTCAAATACGAGCCGTCCGTTCTCTTCGCGGGTCTCAATAGTCCCCCAGAACCTAACTTCAACCTGCTTGTCTTCGCGGCGCACTTCCCAAACATTATCATTCTGCAGCCAATAATCAGGAAGCTCTACTTGATACCCATCAACGATCTTCTGCTCGAACAGGCCATATTTATACCGTATACCACAGCCATGTCCCGCATATTGCAGGGAAGCGAGTGAGTCCAGAAAGCAGGCAGCCAAACGACCGAGACCTCCATTCCCTAACCCAGCGTCCGACTCCTCCTCCTCTATATCCTGCAAGCAAAAGCCAAGGTCCGCTAAACCTTCACGTACTACTTCCAGTACACCCATATTCAGCAGATTGTTCCCTAAAAGCCTACCGATCAAGAACTCCATTGAAAAATAATAAACCTGCTTATCTTTATCGAGCTTATATTTCTGGTTCGTTTCCGCCCAATTTTTTCCGGCGTTCTCACGAATCATGTTGCCCAGTATTTTATAGACATCGGCATTCGAGGCTTCCTCAAGCGGTTTACCTAATTTACCAATGAGGGTCTCACGGAATACCTGTTTGAAAGATTCTTTATCGTTAAACAACAGTAGGTCCTCCTGACAAATGCTTTTATTAGAAGTGCAGCAGACTGTGCCATTAGATCAGACAGGTTAATACTGCTTTGTGCATCTAATCCAGTCGTTAGATCTTGCTGCTCTTGGCGATGACGAATGGACGTTTGCTATCTCCAACGAGAATTCGATTCTTACTCAAATGTACGTCTTTATCCATAATTACATTCTCAATGACCGCATTTTCTTCGATGACGCACTTTTGCATAATTACTGAGTTGATGATCTTCGCTCCCTTACGCACCTGGACCCCACGAAAGATCACGCTATTCTCTACCGTTCCAGCTATAATGCAGCCATTCGCCACCAACGAATTACTGACATTAGCACTTTCCAAGTACCTTGTTGGAGCCTCATATTTAATCTTCGTCTGTACCGGGCTTTCTTTGAACAAACTGAAGTAATTCTCCTGCTGGAGCAGTTCCAAACTGTTCTTATAATAACTCTCTAATGAATTAATTACGGCATGATAGCCATGATATTCGTATGCGGCGATATTAAATTTATGTCGGTTCTTCTGAATCACATCACGGAAAAAATAACTCTCTCCATGCGCAATGCAATGCTCCACCTGCTCCAAGAACAGTTTTTTCTCCATAATGAAGATATCCAGATATAAATTAGGATGGTCTTTCTCATGATGGATATTAGTTACCTTATTCTCTTCGTCTACTTCAATACGCTGGCATAGATCATGTTCTGGCTGCAGTTCTTCAATCTTTTTATACACTACTGTAACGTCGGCACCCTTCTCCAGATGGTAACTGTACAAATCCTGAAGATCAATTGTATTGATATGCTGGCTGCCGGAAAACACGATATATTTAGCAGATCCCCGTTTAAAAAGATCCAGATTGTTATGATAATGCTGTAAGTCCCCGAGAGAAGTATCCGTAGGATCGTTCCAGTCTGGAGGCAAAATGAATAATCCTCCATGCTTGCGGTTCATATCCCAAGATTTTCCGTCACCCAAATGGTCCATTAGAGAACGGTATTTACGGCGGACGAACAGGCCAACGCTCTCCAGGTCTGCACGCATCATATTAGAAAGCACGAAATCAATCAACCGATAACGACTTGCAAAAGGTACGGCTGCACCACAGCGGAAATAAGTGAGTTCATTTAGTTTGTCAAGTTCATGATCCAGATTAATTACACCCATGAGTTGCTTCATCGGAATCCACCGTCCTCTTATAATTTATAAGAAAGTATAAGTTTCACGATATACTTTATCCTTATAAATCTCGCATAAACGCTTACCGTCCCTAGAAGGACGCCAAAGGCGTTTTAGCTTGATTATATGGTTTTGGCTACAGCTGATTTACGTTTTTTGCTTTTGTTGTCGATCAGCAGAATTTCATTCTCATTCTCCCGTTCGATGCCTATTTCCATATAATCGTCGATTACCGTATTCTCACTAATAATCGCTTTATGAATACGTACATTTTTGCCAATCTTGACCTTAGGCATAATCACGGAGTCCGTAATTACACTTCCCTCACCCACTTCTACACCATAAAAGAGAACCGAGTGATTCACTTCTCCGTGCACAATGCAGCCCTCATTAATAATGCAGCCTGACACTTTCGCCCCAGGGGCGACATATTGGGCAGGTTGATTCGGATTACGTGTAAAAATGCGCCAGCTGGGATCATTTAGATTAAGTGGCGGGGTATCGCTCAGCAAATCCATATTCGCTTCCCATAAGCTAGTTACTGTACCTACATCTCTCCAGTATCCTTCAAAAGGGTAAGCAAATAAGGAGTTTCCGTCCTCCAGCATTAAAGGAATGATATCCTTGCCGAAATCGTGGGAGGATCCTACATTCTCTCCATCCTCCAGTAGATGCTTGCGGAGAACCTCCCATTTGAAGATATACACCCCCATAGAAGCTAATGTACTTTTTGGCTGAGCGGGCTTTTCCTCAAATTCGTAAATTTTTAGATCTTCCTCGGTATTCAAAATTCCAAATCGGCTTGCTTCCTCCAGCGGAACGTCAATGACAGAAATTGTGCAATCAGCGTTTCTTTCCTTGTGGTATTGAAGCATAGCGTGATAATCCATTTTATAAATGTGATCTCCGGATAGAATAAGAACATGCTCTGGATCAAACTGATCCACAAACTTAAGATTCCGATAAATCGCATCTGCTGTTCCCCGGTACCAACTGCTTCCATTCTCACGTTCATGCGGTGGCAACACGAATACCCCGCCGTTCTTACGGTTCAAATCCCAATCGCTGCCTACTCCGATGTAAGAATGCAGTATGAGTGGCTCATATTGAGTCAGCACACCCACTGTATCAATACCTGAATTGGAGCAGTTACTTAAAGGGAAATCGATGATCCGATAGGTCCCTCCAAAATAAACAGCGGGCTTGGCAAGCGATTTGGTTAAACCTTTCAATCTTTTGCCTTGGCCTCCAGCCAATAGCATGGCTACCATTTCTTTTTTCTTCATGGAAAAGCCTCCCTTGACTTATGGGTAATATGAAGTTCAGCAAGCACAGGTTGAATGAACAGAAGTTCCAAAAAGAAGTGAATGAACAAGAAATACACTTGAAAGAAATGAGCCTTGATAGGAAGATGGACAAAGACGAGAAAAACGTGGAAGGAAATATAACACGGTCGAATAATCTTCCCTAAAATGGGTAACTTTCACCAAAAATCAGGAGATTATCCTTATTGTAAAGTGTTCTATATCCGCCGTCAAAACCCTTTATCACATTTTCGAAAATCCGGATTTTTTAACCTTGTTTGTTATTAAACACATTAATATTACTTATAACTAAATTAACCCCTTTGAAACATCATGAAATAAGAAAAGACTCCTTTACACGTAAAGCAAAGGGACGGATCTTCAGCAAACTTTCAACCGGATATGTCATAATGTAGCTATCTATCACTGATTTGGAGGTACCTATGATGAAAGCAGCTCAAGGCGTTCGACTACTGCTAGTAGATGATGAGCCTCATATACTACAATTTCTGGAGCTGGGTCTCCTTAACGAAGGATTTGAAGTCAGAACCGCACCCGATGGGATCACAGCCATCTCGGTAGCTGCTGAGTTCAAGCCACATGTAGCCATCCTAGATGTCATGATGCCTGGCATGGATGGATTCGAGTTATGTCATTACCTTCGCTCAGAAGAGACGGAACTAGCCGTTATTATGCTAACTGCAAAGGATGAAGTGGACGATCGAGTCAAGGGTCTCACTATTGGCGCTGACGATTATATGGTCAAGCCCTTCAGCTTCGACGAATTGCTTGCCCGAATTCAAGCGCGGCTACGCAATCAATTTCCAGGTCTGCTCGGCGAGGTGCGCTGCGGTCCATTCCGAATTGATAGCCGTAGAAAAGAAATTCGCTTCAAGGAAGAAGTCCTTGAACTCTCCCCCACGGAATACGAGTTATTACAGTATCTCGTTATTAATCACGGCCTTGTACTAAGTAAACCCATGATTCTTGATAAAGTGTGGGGCTATGACTTTGGTGGTGAGGAAAATATCGTTGAGGTCTATATCCGTTCACTTCGCGAGAAGCTAGGGGATAAGGAGCACCGTATTATCCGTACCCTGCGGGGAGCAGGCTACCGGGTAGATCTATGAGTAAGCGCATCTTTAAATGGTTTCGTAAGCTGCCTGCACCACGTTCTCTGCGTAAGCAGTTGCTAGCCATTTCGCTGCTCATTCTATCAGGATTGCTGCTGCTAATCGGAGTATTACAATATATACTCATGCGGGATTTCATATATAGCAATAGAGCAGAGTCTATGGAAGCGCAAATACGTTCTGTTCCCCGTGAAATGTTTTTCAACTTTTTCAATTCCTATGACGAGGACACCACAACTCCAAATGAGGGAAACACCGAGTTTAATGGCAATTTGCCGGGGGAAAGAAACGGCGAGAATAAAATTCCAAATGGTCAAAGAACCGGTGAAAATAGGCGTCCACTCCTGCTGGATGCCCATACAACACTCGCTATTTATAGCGCGGATGGCACCTTCCGAGACTTACAGCAAATGACTTTATCTGATTCAGCCGCGCCTAGATTAACGAATGAACAATACAATAATCTGCTCACTCATATCACGGATAGAGCAACAGGAAACTATAAGCTCGTAGAGGCCGATGACGGCACTGAACATCTGGCTATATTTGTGAATCTCTATAGACCTGGAAATACTCGATTGCTACTCCAAATGAGTGTGAATACCGGACCTCTTACGGATGTAATCTTACAGCAATTGATGATATACGCAGGCTTGTCAGTGATTGCTTTATTGGCTGGCTTCTTCCTATACTTGCCTGCCCTTCGAAAGACGCTGGTCCCTCTGTCAAATATGGGAGAGTCCGCCGAGATCATTGATGCCGGTAATCTGGATATCCGATTTCCAATGAACCAAGGCCAGACTGAGATCGACAAGCTGGCTCATTCATTCAATGGTATGCTCGAGCGTCTCGAAATATCCTTTCATAATGAACGGGAAGCCAAGGAACAAATGCGCCGCTTCGCTGCCGACGCTTCTCACGAGCTGCGAACACCGCTGACCTCGATCCATGGCTTTCTAGAGGTCTTACTGCGAGGCGCTGCGGATAATAAAGAACAGTTATACAATTCATTGCGAAGCATGCATGGCGAATCGAAACGGATTAATAAGCTGGTGGAGGATTTACTGCTGCTCGCTCGGATGGACGGCGCCCCTCAACTGCGGATGACGAATCTACTGCTCGGTGAGGTCATATCCGAAATGAAGCCGCATCTGCTCTTGTTAGCGGATCAGCGCAAGGTTACTTTTGATATCTCGTATGGCATCCAGGGTAAATATGAACCCAATAAAATCAAACAGGTGATTCTGAATCTGTTCCACAATGCGGTTCAGCATACGGATGCAGAATCTGGCACCATTCATCTCTCTTTATATGCTAGGGGAAATGAGGCCATTCTAACGGTGCAAGACAACGGCTGCGGGATTTCTCCAGAGCATATCCCACATATCTTCGATCGCTTCTACCGCAGCGATTCCTCTCGTACACGAAAATATGGTGGATCTGGACTCGGCCTTTCTATTACCAAGTCTATCGTAGAGGCACATCAGGGCAAGATTATTGTAAGCAGCACCCTCGGTGAGGGAACAACGTTCAGAGTTACCCTTCCTTGCGAGGAAGGATTAGCCAAGAGAGAGTAATAGTCGTTATAATAGATGATAGGCTTAAGCCCATGCTTACGAAGTAGTTTTACTACGTTGTCCATTCTAAGGAGCGTCGCTCCGCAAAACTTAAGCCTATGCTTTCGAAGCGAGTTTTGCTCCACAAAACTTTTAGGAGGTCAAAAAAATGTACGAAATCGCCGTAATTGGAGCCGGTCCTGCCGGTGCAAGCGCAGCCCTGTTCGCCGCCAAGGCGGGCAAAAAAACGCTGCTGATCGACAATGATAAAGGCATGACCCGTAGAGGATGGTTTGAAAATTTTTATGGAATTTCCGAAGTAGGCGGTCCTGATCTCGTAGAAACCGGACATAAGCAAGCCGTCAAATTTGGCGCTGAGCTGGTAGCAGAACAAGCGATTAACCTCACTTCCAGCGGCAATGGATTCGTCATTGAAACTGAAGACGGAATCATTTATGAAGCCAAACATGTTATTCTAGCAACAGGCGCCCTTACCGATCTAGCCGCCAAAGCAGGTGTGGAAACTAAGGATGGTACAGAACCAAGAATCAAAACAGTAGTCGCTGTTAATCCAGAAGGTAAAACAAATATTGAAGGCATTTGGGCTGCAGGTACCGTTGCCGGAGTAAGTGTACATGCCATTATTACGGCAGGCGATGGCGCGAAGGTAGCCATTAATGTGATTAGCGAGCTAAATGGCGCGCGTTATGTTGATCATGATGTGCTAAAGGCTTAATCAATGATTGAAAATATAGATCCGGAGACGATTCTTAGGAATCTGTCCTCCGGATTTTTTATATCGCAAAAAATAACTGTACTTGGTGCAGTTATTTCATACCTTAGCCCCTCTATGACTCTTTTAAGTGCAGTTTATGCAACAAAAACAGATGGAAAGAGTATTTCCATTGGATTATGAGGAAATAAGTGTATCAAGTGCAACTAGGTCGATATATAGCAGTCTGATGCGCTTTTTAATTGCATAAAGTGCGCTTATTTGTTCATCCCCAACTGCCCTGTAAACGCCCCACGCGCAAAAAAACTGCCCCAAACATCATCCCACCGCCGCCGAAGACGATGTTAGGATCGTTTGGTACAGTCTCCTTCAATCACTAGCGTGAACCCCAAGGTAACACCCTCACTTCTTCACTTTCCTTCAGACTAGCAGCAAGCTTTTGCAAATACGGAACCAGTAATGGACGCAACTCCTCCCGCATCAATCCGACCTCCAGCGTAGCCTGAATGTAGCCGAATTTATCACCAATATCATAACGTCTGCCGATCAAATCCAGCGCTAGCAGACCTTCAGTACGGCATACCTCATGCAATGCATCAGTCAGTTGATATTCACCACCTGCTCCCCGTTCAAGGTTAGCCAGCACTGAAAATATCGAAGACTCCAAAATGTAACGTCCCATAATCGCATGCTCTGAAGGTGCCCTATCCGGTGAGGGCTTCTCCACCAAACCTTTAACTTCATGGACGCCTTGTAGTGAACCGCTAGATGAAATAATTCCGTATTTATGAACCTCCTGCCGTGGTACCTGCTGAACACCGACGATGGTCTTCTCTTCTTGTTCATACAATTGCATCATTTGCAGTAGCGCCGGGTCCTCCGAGACCATGATATCGTCACCGAGCAGAACAGCGAACGGCTCATCGCCAACGAACTGTTCCGCACAAAGGATGGCGTGACCTAGTCCTAGCGGCTCTTTTTGCCGAATGTAATGAATGCTGGCCAGTTCGCTAATCGCTTGGACTTCACGAAGCAGCTCCTCTTTTCCTTTTTCCAAAAGCATCTGTTCCAATTCCACTGATTTATCGAAATGATCTTCAATCGATTTCTTGTTACGCCCCGTCACGATAATGATACTTTCAATGCCGGATCGAACAGCTTCTTCTACGATATATTGAATCGCCGGCTTATCCACAATGGGCAGCATTTCCTTGGGCTGAGCCTTAGTTGCAGGCAGGAAACGAGTGCCTAAACCCGCGGCGGGAATAACCGCTTTTCTAATCTTCACAACGACTCCCTCCCTTGTATTTATCGATTGTGTAGAGCTTGCTGCTCACGAGCATCCTGCTGCTTCTTGCCTTCATAGAACTCCTGAACAATATAGAGCGGACGTCCCTTGGTCTCATCATAAATCCGACCGACATACTCACCCAGAATCCCTAACATAATGAGCACAAAACCATTAAAGGTCAGTGTGATTCCGATCATCGATGCCCAGCCCTTAACGACTGAATCCGTAAAAATCACCAGATATAGCACATACATCAGATATAGAAAACCAGAGGCCGACAGCAACGCGCCAAGGTATCCTGCCAGCTTCAGCGGCTTATAAGAGAAGGAAGTAATTCCATCCAGAGAGAGCTTAATCATCCGTTTCAGCGGATATTTTGTTTCTCCCGCCAGACGTTCATCGCGTTCATATTCAATGGCTTTTTGCCGAAAACCGACCCAGCTGACCAGACCGCGTACGAATCGATTTTTCTCCGGCAGGCGTTTGAGCTCCTCACAGACTTTACGATCGATGAGGCGAAAATCCCCCGTATCGACAGGTATTGAAATATCGGTTGAATAACGTAGCACTCTATAAAAGAGGCTGGCCGTCCACTTTTTGAATAAGGATTCTCCGTTGCGCTTTATCCTTTTGGCATATACAACTTCATACCCCTGCTTCCATTCCGCAATCATGTCCAGAATCAGTTCCGGCGGATCTTGTAAATCGGCATCAATAATGACAACTGCATCCCCTAGGGCGTAATCCATTCCGGCAGTAATAGCGATCTGATGTCCAAAGTTACGAGACAAGTCGATCAGCTTCACACTCTCATCCCAGTAGCTATATTCCTCAATCATCTGGGCGCAATTATCTGTGCTGCCGTCATTCACAAAGATCAGCTCATACACTTCATTAGTTAGGCCCATTACTTTTTTGATACGTCGATACGTCTCTTGAATGACCGCCTCTTCGTTAAACATCGGTATAATAATGGAATAGCGCACGTGGGTACTCATGAGCAGCTCCTCCTTAAATTTGAATAATGAAGCGTGCCTGATCTATCTCATAACACGCTTCATATGATTAACATCCGCCTAGTTTACAGTGACCTTGTATAATGTCCCGCTGTTTCCTCCATCGCTTCCTGCCCAATCGGCTGCTGGAACTTCTGTACCATTCTCTGTGATCCACGTCGTCAACTCGGAGCTTCCCCCGCGTCCACCACCCATACCACCGCTATTGATCAGGAAGTACTTCACCTTTCCGCTCTCTACGAACGCCTTTAGGGTATCTGGGGTATACACGGTGTCTGAGTTAGAAAATCCGTTCAAAATAACAACCGAGGTACCCTTGTCAACGATATATGGAGCTGCTGTGCCATAATCCAATGTAGCAAAAAGATAAGGCTCCCCAGTATTGTTCTCCTCCAGATAGGACAACAGACTCTCATTCGCACTTGCGGCGCTATTACGTCCAAAATTGCTTGGACTGCCGCCCATTCCCCCTCTACCCTCACTACTGCTCGGGCCTGCCTCAGGGGTTTGACTGTTTAAACCATAAGTTATGGGAGTAGCTGCCCAGTAAAGCGGCCCAACTAACAATACTAATACGGCTGCAATACCTGTCGCTGTCGTATAAATAAAGGATTTTTTTAAGCCTTTAAGAACTACCAGGACCAGCGAAACCACTATGCCTGCAGCTAAAATCCCAATGGACCAGCCACTGCCAATCGTATCGTTATAAGGATGAACAATGTACCACTGGAACCCTGCTGTAACCAGCGTTGCGGCAGGCAATAGCCAAGACAGCCAACCAGAGTGCTCCCGATATAGCGTCCACAGCTTCGACCATCCTGCACCGACTAATGCTGCAACTGGTGGAGCCATCATCACCAGATAATATTGATGGAAGAATCCTGCGATACTGAAGAATCCCATAACGGGCACCAGCCACGCTAACCAGAAGAGAGCCTCTTTATGAGCTTGGTTAAAGTTCTTTCTCCGCAGATTGGCGAATAATCCAATGATGCCTAGCAATACGAAAGGCAGCATCCAGCTAGCTTGACCTGACAGCTCCGATTGGAACAGGCGCAGTGGACCTGCTGTTCCTGTATTGAACATTCCGCCTCCGCTTCCACCGCCGTTCATGCCGCCGCGATTTCCTCGCCCGCCGTCCTCGCCACCAAATTGCCGACCTTGACTGTCTGTTCCACTAGGAGGCTGACCTGGTGCACCTCCATCATCGTCACCAGTCTGGCTATTCGAGGTCGAATTTGTGCCTTGCCGGTCCGAAAATGCTGCACGTCCGCCATCAGCGCCACTATTACTGCCTGACCCGTTCATGTTGGGCATCTCGCCATTCATAGCTGGCATTTCACCATTCATGTTCGGCATCTCGCCGCCATTCATTCCTGGCATTCCACCGCCACCACCACCTGCCCCGCGATCCCCCGTTAATCGGGCCACGCCATTATACCCAAAAGCAAGATTCAGCACTGAATTGGTACCACTGCTGCCGATATAAGGCCGTTTGCTGGCGGGAATCGAATCCACGATCACTGCCCAGGATAAGGAGACTACAAGCAAAATTGCTGTGGAGGCGGCCAATACTCCCGTCTTCCGCTTCCAGTTCACTTTGGCAGCTAAGACATAAAAGAAATAAAAAGCCGGTAGAACCATGTACGCCTGTAGCATCTTCTCGTTAAAACCAACACCGATTAACGCAAATGCGGTAAGAAGGCTGCCCATCTTGTTGCTCTTCGTCCCTTTAAATAGAAACCATGCCGCGAGCAGAAGGGTGAATACAAGCAGTGCATCAATATTGTTCGTCCGGCTGACTGCCGCTGCTACCGGAGTAGTCGCCATGACTAGAGCTGCTATACGTGCTGCCGCTCTGCCAAAGGTAGGCTTCACCAGCAGGTATACAAGTAACACGGAGCCCACGCCGCCAAGTGCCTGTGGCAAAATCACACTCCAACCGTGCAGCCCGAAGATAAGCGCGCTAAGTGTCTGAATCCAAAAGGTAACTGGTGGTTTATCTACCGTTACTGAACCCGCGGAGTCCAGTGAAGCGAAGAAGAAATTATGAAAGCTCTGCAGCATACTTCCCACCGCGGTGGTGTAGTATGTATTCACATAGTGGTCATTCCAAACTCCATACCCGTACAAAAAAGCGGCAAGTAATAAAATGAGCCACAATATAAGATCCGAGCTTATTTTTTTGACCCTGCTCATCTCCATCCACTCCTATCCTTTGATCATCTGTATTCCGGCAGTTCTGTGCCCCCGGTTCAATCTTTCTGTAGGTGTATTATTTCACCCTTACCTTAACTCTCAATGAGTCCAAGCTGAATGTTTGCTGAATATACAAGGCCCCCAGAACGCAAAAAAGACCCCACAATGTGGAGCCTTTCTGTTTTTAAAATTGACTATTCCATCCTGCCCATAGCAACGAGCTTATTCACTGTATTCCAGTTACGTGCTGTAACAGACATACCTAATATTTTGTCAAAAGAAACCTTAAAAAGCGGCGATTGGCTCACGCTGATCTCATATAACACGTACATCTCTCTGCCGGAAAAACGCAGTTTATCCGGTCCTTCCTCATAAATACGCAGCTTATCTAGTGCTTCAGCTGAAGGCACTGCTGGCAGAAAAGAAACATACCATCTTTTGAACGCCTCTGGGTCGGTCAGCTGAAAGGGATTATTAGTGATTACTTCCTCCATCTCAGCCAGTGTACGAATCATAACAGAGACCTCAAAACCAAAAACCTCATGAATCTGGCGTTCAATGACTCCGCTAAGGAGACTCTCCGATTCCTCATCACTTTCAAACACTACATTGCCGCTCTGAATATACGTTCGTACATTGTGAAAACCAAGGGACTGCAACATTGTCTTCAGATCCTGCATCTTAATGATTTTGTGGCCGCCGACGTTAATGCCACGCAGCAGCGCAATATAGATAGTCATGGAGCACACTCCGTTTCTAGTCAGGATCAAGGTAGTCCCACGGTTAAGGTCTGCAGACGTTTACGCACTTCTTTTACCAGAAGCTCCTTCTCCGGTGGCGGAAGTCCTTCCACCAGACGCGCGGCAGCGATTGGCAAAATCCAGCGGTCTATGTCCTCATAGGCGAGACCTGATAAACGGAGATACTCCCGAATGTATCCCTTGGTTAATTTCTTTCTAATAAAACCTATCATCATTCTCGATAAGGCAGAGGCTCCAGGGGGCATGGCTCCCATACTGAACATCACTACAGATCGAGCAGCATCGGCCGCTGGTTCTCCCGCCACACCTGTCATCCAGTCGATTACCCAGAGCTGGTCATCCATAAGCACATTGTCAGGATGGAAATCTCCATGACATAAATGGGTTCCTTGTGGTAACTTCTCCAGATAGCTCAGGATGGCTGACTTCTCATCTTCACTAAGCATTGGAGCCCCCATAATATTCCACTTCAACATATCCTTCTGCTGTCCAATTTCTTCTGTAGGTTCAAGCTTATGCAAATCACAGTGAAGTCCCGCCATCATTCTGGCATAATGGGTAACTTTCCAAGGCTTCTCACCCATCACTTTTAGCAGGGAGGGACCTTGAATTTGTTGAAAAACGATTCCTTGTCGACTCTGTTCAGAAATTAGTTCAAAGGGCTGCGGTGTCCGGACGCCCTGCGAGTGCACAAACTGGCTGATCTTATATTCTCGGCTAATATTCTGCTCTGAAACATCCGCCAGGTACAATTTAATAATCCTCTGATCATCATGCTGCCAGATCTCCGCTGTTCTGCCTTTCCCAACAAGCTTCGCCTTCATTCAGCAGCCTCCATTTAGTCCAGATTAATGCGGGTAAAATGCTCAACAACCGGAAATGGATCGTAGTAATGGTGAAGCAGCGCTTTCCATTCCTGATACTGGCTGGATTCTCTGAATCCTATGGTGTGATCTTCAAGCATTCTCCACTTCACAAGCAGAAGATATTTATGATCATCCTCCAAGCAATGCTGCAATTCATGCCCTATGTAGCCTTCGATCGAAGAAATTAAGCTTGAGGCCTCCTTGAAGCTTTTTTCAAATTCAGTAGTAAAACCAGACTTCACTTGCAGCATCGCAGCTTCCAAAATCATAATCAGCATCCTCCAAAGGTTATGTATTTAAAGCATCACGGAAAAATTCATGATAAAAATTAATAATAACAAGCAGAATGGCTAGTGACTCATTGACCTGCTCTACCTCAAGGCTATGATTAGCATCATCGATTCTATACACTTTTAAATGATGAAGCCCACTAATTTCACCAGATAGCTGTTCGCTAAATAAAGGGTCGCTTCCGCCATAAATTACAGTCCCACGACTCTGCTGTATCAAAGGGATCGCCTCAGGTAATGGTGTTATATATAGATGAGACGTCTTTTTCTGTATTTCCAGCTCTTCTGCAATTCTCCCTGCTATGACCGAACCCACGCTTTTGCTAATGAATAGAATCTTTTTGTAATCAGGAAGAGATGCGATGGCCGCCTTACATTCCTGAATGAGAATAATCATTTCATCACGCTTAAAACCTACTCTAGCACTCTGGTAGCCATATTCAAGCAGCAGGACATCGCAATTATGTTCCCGAGCAGCTTTGGCCGCATAATCTAGCAGAGGGCGTTCAGCCGAGTAATTTTTACCTGGAAAAATAACAGCCAGTGTCTTAGATCCTTGAGTAATATATTTATGTCTAACCTCTCTACCCCAATAAGAGGACATAATGATGTTGCTGACGTTCATACCTGTTTCCCTCTTTTCTAAAACAACCATTCTATATATCTATCATTATAGCTAACTTATGTTTAGTTTTAAAATCAAAGAATTCCTAATCTTTACTAGAGATCAGGAATGTTCGAAAGTAGGTCTATTGCTGTGATGCCACCTGCTTATGTTTACTTTTACTAACCTTAATTTCAGCACAAATCCACAATATCAACGGAATAATCACCTGAAAAGGAAGCGCATATATTGGATAAATAGTATAGGCAAAATGCTGCATCTCCATAATATCCTTGAAGATAAACCGAGAGAAATAAACCATAATCAATCCCAGCTGAAGCACAACGGATCGGTAACTCTTCAGTTTGAATAACTTAGCTACTCCAACACTAGCCACATATAAACATAAGCTGGCCTTTATGAATATGGTGATTACAAATCCAAGTGCGGATGATGCCTCCATTCGGGTCAAAAAATCCCCGATATTAATCCGACTAACTGCTACATAAGAGGGAAAGTATAAGCTTTGAACAATATCAGGATTGAGAATCAGCAAATTCCGCAGTGAAACGAGTAAAATCACTCCACCAGAAATCAGTAATCCGCTTAGCAGAATCTTTTTGGCTGAGTCTTTTGCCGGTAAATGACTAAATACTCCCATAAAAAGAACAATTTCAGCAAAAGGAAACGTAAATGATCCAAATGTATCTGCAAATATCGGTGACCATCCACTGTCAAGAAAAGGCTTCAAATAGTGATACTTAAACTTGGGAATCGCTAAGATTTCAATAAACAGCACCTCAGCTAAAAGCAGCAGTAGAAATAGTTTAGCACATCGTCCAATCACCTCAATTCCTGCCTTAACCACCCAGATACATAACAGTCCGATACATAACATGGGTGCAATCATAGGGGTCTCAGTCAAAGCCACTGTTTTACTAAATTCCCCAAAATTCCTTAGAACGAGGGCCCCCATATGCAGCGCGTACCATATATACATACAAGAAACTACTCTTCCAAAGATAGATCCAAATACGGTGATCAAGATATCAAATAGATCCCTCGCCGGAAAAAGCACATGAAATCTCGCGTATATAAACAGCAGGGGAACCGTTAACGATATGGCAAAAAGTAGAGCAATCCAGCTACTGTTGCCCGATTTCCCCGGAAGTCCCATGAATAGTGAAGTCCCAATAATAAATAGAACAACAATACTTATAGAATGCCCTGCGGGTATGATCTCTTTTTTCATGCTTAAATCTCCTCTTAGACTTGTAACTAAAATAACTTGCTGATCCAGCTTACAATTAAAGGCGAAGGACTAGGAAGCTGCCATTTCATGGCCAATGCAAAAGCAATACAGAAAGAAAACAGACATAGTGTACAACACACATAAAAATCCCGTTTCATCCCTTGCTTTAATAGTCCGTAAGGATCCATCAATACAACAAAAAAGTAGATTAACACAACGATAACAGCCAATTTAATCACCTATTCTTGATGGATCTGGATAGATCTTGAGTTTTGAGCACTGCTCTCAATAATTACTGTTGAATTTACAACCACTTCTAGATCAGAGAATTCCCGCTCCCAATCTTTATCTAGCTCGGTCCAGGTCTTAGGCATATTCTCAAAGATAATCTCTCCGAATCCAAAAATATCGGAATGATAATCCTGCTGTACCTTTTTAATTACAGAGAGAATATTCTTCTGTAATTCCTTAGCGGCACGCTTTTCTATAACATTCTTACTATTCAGACTAGTGAATCCTTCAGTAGTCATTACCTCATCAAGCCCGGTATGTGTGAACGTATTTATCTGTAATTGGAGCTTACCGTTTACCCAAACAGGCTTTACTTTTGTTTTATTAGAGAAAATTTCAAGTGTAAAGTCGGGGGTTCCCTCTTCGTTATTCACGGTTAACACCCCTCCCTTAATATTATCTTTAACAAACAACATATACTTGGTCTCTTCGCCACTCAGCTTGCCAATCATTTTGTCCATTTTGAAAATAGCTGTTCCACTAACACGCGGATTCTTCTGACCATTCTTTTCGTGAATATAAATAAGAGGAGCTATAGCACAATCCCCCGGCGTTTCAAGCTTTTCAATGAAGTCCCAAATTTCCACAACCGGAGCCGTACTCACATTTTGTTCAATTGCCATCTGCTGAGCAAGACCATAAGACATAATAGTTTCTGTTGAGCTGTTCAAATTAATTACTTCCTGAGCCGTCTTCTCTTTAGAAACAAACACATATACATCCGACCGAGTTTCTGTATCTCTGTTGTACCAATCAATCACCTTTACAACCCCTTCCTTCGCTACCTCCTCACTGATAATGATCGCCTTGGAATGGCTCCAGAATAATTTTTTTCCCGTGATTGAAATCATGCCTCGCACAATTTCAAACAACGTTTTACCTGAAAGACTAACCATTTTATATCCCGCTTGACTAGACTTCATCCCCTCTTTCGTATCCACGATTTCGACCGTTGCTAATAGCTTCCCGTCAGAATCTTTATCGATGCCAATGCCTGCTACAACCGCCCTGTCTTCAATTTCAGCGTAATCCCAACAGCCCAAGATACTGACCAGAAGTAATAGCGATATACAAGCTAGCAACCCTTTTTTGATTTTTTTCATGACCGATTCCTTACTTTATTTGTCGCTTTTCTCTTTCGGTTACGGGCACCAATCATCGCTGGACGCAGATACATATGCCACCACGGCGCCCTTATAGCTGTATCCTTAATATCCTGCGGGCGAATAGAACCTACTCCAAGCATGTATTGAACTCCAAAGGAACGTAAACTCATCAAATGAATAACTAAACCGATCACGCCTAAAAAATACCCATATAACCCCAGGAAAAAGGTGGCGAACAGCAGCAACGACCTTACTACGATTAAAGGACCCGTCAGCCTAGGGTTAAGCAAAGCCATAATTCCGGTTAAACCCACAACAATAATCATAGGCGCGCTAACTATCCTCGCTTCCACAGCCGCCTGACCCAACACAAGCGCACCTACGATACTAATCGCCTGTCCAATGTAGGTCGGTATTCGTTCTCCTGCCTCGCGCAGAATTTCAAATATCGTTAGCATGAACAAGACCTCCACTACAGTTGGAAAGGGAACGGCTACTCTCGATGTTGAAATACTAAGCAACAACATGGTAGGCAACATTTCCTGGCTATAAGTAACCAAAGCCACGTACAAAGCAGGAATACTAATAGACAAGAAGGCTCCAAGTACCCTTATCATTCGGTTAAACGAACCAAAGTAATAGTTAATATAATAATCAGAACTGGCCTGAAAATTCTCCACAAACATATAGGGCACTGTCATTGCATAAGGACTGCCTTCCATTAATAAGGCAACTCTACCCTCCATAATTTTGCTTACTACAGAATCAGGACGTTCTGTGCTTCCCGTCATTTCAAAGGGTGAAAAGGGTTCATCTCGAATAAGCTCCGAAAGAATAGACGTATCCAATACAACATCTATGTCTACCTGCTGAATTCGGTTCTGCAGCTCTTTAATAACCTCTGGTGAGGCCAAGCCTTCCATATAACAAATACAGGTTTGTGTTTTGGAGCGAGTCCCGACTTGACCATAAATCAACTTTAAGTCCGGACTCTGCACTCTTCGCCGAATGAGCGTCAAGTTCACAAGCAGCGACTCTGTAAAACCTTCTCGTGGACCCTTGACACTTTTTTCCGTCACAGGCTCCGCGATGGCCTTCGTTTCCCACCCCTGCGCACTAATGTTAAGCGCACCAGCAAAGCCATCCAGCAGAAATAATGTTTTTCCAGCTACGACCGCGCTAACCATCTCATCCAAACTCGTAGAGCAAACCACATCGCTAATGTTAATTACCAGCGTCCGAATTTTCTCCATCATTTCGGCTGTATTCCCGCTATCCATTGCCGTAAAATCAAAATCCATTAGAGGCTTTATCACCCCGTACTGGATCATTTCCCTGTCTACCATTCCGTCTACATAGACTAATCCGCAGCGGATGCCGTCACTATGGATATTATTTAGCACCCTTATCCTAAGTGTTCCATCATCCTTGAATATTTGCCGAAACAGATTCATCATTTCATCTAGTGACGTACTCGGAGTCTGCTCAGAGGTCGTATTTTGTTGAGAATCTTTGCGGTTACCATCTGCTGCCTTTTTCTCCACAGTAGTCACTCCTGTCACAATAGTTTCCTAGAAATTATCCCCCATCTCACTAAATACTATCCGCCAAAATTATACTGAAAAGGGATCAACTTCTTTGCAAAGGAGAGTAAACTCCATCCGTTAAAATAAAAAAAAGCCGCTTTATCAGCGGCATGTTGAATGTTTATGATTGTAGGGGTCATCTGGTATAATTTGATGAAAACAAGAGATAGGAGCTCTCTATGACACCATTTACAGAACAAGTGATTCGTATCATACAATCTATACCTGAAGGAAAAGTGATGACTTACGGAGGCGTTGCTCGTGCGGCAGGAAGCCCAAGAGGCGCAAGGCAGGTGGTTCGTATCCTCCACTCCATGAGTAGAAAATATAAACTTCCCTGGCATCGGGTTATCAACGCCAAAGGAATGATCGCCTTGACTGAAGATGAATCCAACTCCCTCCAGAAGCTTTATTTGCAGGAGGAAGGGATTATTTTTAATGAAAAAGGTGTGGTAGATCTGAAGCAATACCAATTTGATCCGGAATTTATGGATTAACCACGTATGCGCTTGGCGTTCCTTCCTTTTTCACTGGTTCCAAGACCATTTAGCAAACAGTACATCGTAGCGTAGATAACCAGCAATACGAACGCAATGAACAAGCTAAAAAATACCGACTGTCGATTCAAGCTGTCCATAACCAGTTGGTACAACTGATGCCGGTCCGTCAGTACGTCCCAGCTATTCAGCCTGTAGACTCTGCCAAGCAGGACCCCATACCCCCCAAGTACACATGCTGCGAGTACGAATATCCAAGAGAAGAGCAGGCTGCTTTTGCGGTAAACAACCGTCTGAAACTGGTATAAAGAGAAGAATCCAGTCAACCAGCCGCTCCAAGTGAACAATAAGAGGGTAGTCAGATCATACCAATACCGATTCTGAATGGTGCCATCCACGATATATCTGCTTTTTCTTATCGTTAGATGCACCAGATCCGTCATGAGATAAGGCGCGTTCGGAAAGAACAGCAGCCAAGCGATGCCTAGCGGAACAAGCAGCAAGCCACCTATCTTCCTTTTATCCAGTTCATAAGCAGCCATAGAGAACAGGAACGGAATCCAAGCCAGGAATAAATTCCAGAGTAAAAATGCATAAAACGAATCCGTCTGTAGTGACACTACACGATATACGGCCAATGTCGCCACAGACAGACCTGCCAAGAGCATAAACACCTTCGGATAATTCAATTCCTTCATGAGCTTATATTCTCCCTTATCGAGATAGTTTACATTTAACTTATACCCAATTGTACAAATTTGGCATTCTCAAGTCCAATCTGCGGGAAATATAAGGCTAATGTATAGTGTGAAACTTATACTTTCTTATATTTAAATAGAAAAAACCGGACGCAGAAACGTCCGGGCTGACTCTTATCTATTTAACTCAAAGACCACTATTTAGTTCAGGTGCAATTACAGGGTTCTTACGCCCTTTCAGACCGCGCATACTTCCCGCCTCTTCCAGGCTGGAGAACGCTGTACACTCCCTAAAAGCGGCATGGCTACATCCAATACACTTGCTGTAATCGATGCTGTTAAGTGCGTCATTAATTGCTTCCCCGGTGCGCGGATAAAACTGAGCCTCTCCTATGGTACTATACAGTCCAGTTCTCTTGAGTAGCTCAAGCGGCTGTGGCTGAATACCTGAGATCATAAGCTTCCCTCCAACGGCTTGTAAATGCCGCACCAGCTCTGCTAAATTGGATTCTCCGGTAGTATCCATGAAAGGTACTTTTCCCATCCGCATTAATATAATTCTAGGCTGATCTGAACCATAGCTTGGCATAGTGTCATCGAATCGATAAGCAGCGCCAAAAAAGAGCGGACCTTCTACCGTGTAAATTCCAATTTGCGGACAATCATGACTCTCCGTAACCATATGTGCCTCTACCTTAACGGACTTCGGATCAGGCAGTACTTTGGCTACCAAATGAACCTCTCCCATTCGTTTCACAAACAGAATAACCGCAAGAATTAATCCCACCTCTACAGCCAGCGTTAAATCTGCAAATATCGTTAACAAGAAGGTGATGAATAATACCAAGGAATCGCCGGTCTTGATCTTAAGCAGATGAAGGAACTCTTTGCGCTCACTCATATTCCAAGCTACTACCATTAAGATAGGTGCCATCGCAGCTAAAGGAATACTGGAAGCATAGGGTGCGAGCAACAGGAGAATTAGAAACACCACAACACCGTGAACGATCCCCGAGATCGGAGAAACAGCGCCACTCTTGATGTTCGTCGCTGTTCTAGCAATTGCTCCTGTCGCTGGTATGCCTCCGAACAAGGGAGCAGCAATATTAGCGATTCCCTGACCGATCAACTCTCGGTTACTATTATGGCGGCTGCCTGTCATTCCATCCGCTACAACAGCGGATAACAATGACTCAATAGCACCTAGCATTGCAATGATAAATGCCGGACGAATGAGCAGGGTAATTCGTTCCCAAGTAATGTCCGGAAATCGAAAGCTTGGTAAGGTATTAGGGATATCTCCGTAAGCAGAGCCAATCGTAGTCACTTTACCGCTAAAGAATAACGCAGCAATCACAGTCGCGCACAGAAGACCTACCAATGATCCAGGCACCTTCGGCGCGAATCGAATCGCTAGGATAACGACGGCAAGACAAATCACGGCGGTCAGGATACTGTATCCATTCATCCTCGATAGATGAAGCCCTATTTCTTTCATGTTATTTACAAAGCTCTCATGCCGTTCTATATTCCTTAATCCAAGGAAATTTGCAATCTGCCCGGTGAAGATAATGACCGCTATCCCTGCTGTGAAACCAATCGTTACTGGTCTCGGAATAAACTTAATCAATACACCCAGCTTTAATAATCCCATGAGAACTAGAATAACCCCTGCCATCATCCCAGCAATAAGCAAGTTCTCATAGCCATACTCCATCGCAATGGCAAACAAGATAGGAATAAAAGCACCTGTCGGTCCACCAATCTGAAATTTTGATCCTCCGAACAATGAAATACATATTCCGGCAACGATTGTCGTGTAAATGCCATACTCGGGTTTCACTCCGGATGCAATAGCAAATGCCATCCCCAAAGGAATGGCAATCACACCAACGATTGTTCCCGAAATCAAATCCTTACGAAATGCATTCATGTTGTAGCCTTTATATCGGCCCCACCCTGTCATGATCAAACCTTCTTTTCTTTAAATATCTGATTATTTGAATATAAGAAAAACATTACTCTAGGACGCAACTGTTGTCAACGCCAAAATAATGTTATTCCTTTATTCTCCGCGCATACCTTCGAGCAATGAAATGGTATTCACCAGATGGTTATCAAATATTTGTTTAGCTACGACCAGAAGATCTTTAATCAGAGGATCACGTAACGAATAGATCACAGTGGTACCTTCTTTTACACTGGCTACTACATTCTTAGCGCGTAAAACAGCTAACTGCTGGGATACTGCAGAACCTTCCGATCCTAGAATGGCTTGTAGCTCATTCACATTCTTCTCACCTTCGCTGAGCAGTTCCAGTATACGAATTCGCATCGGATGAGCCAGCGCCTTGAAGAATTCGGTCTTAAATTGCTGAATTTCGGTGTTCATAGACTTCTACTCCTCATAGCTTACTTCTGAATCTAATGTTATCTTAGTCCCTGATAAGCGTCAAATACTCAAGGGGTAGATGCTCACATTACGAACTTGCACTTCTACAAACACACCAAGCGCCATAGGCTCACCGAGACACTCGAACATTAGTAAACTTTCACCTGTTCGCAAAAATCCTGTCCCGTCTTCTTCAATATTCTCCAGCACACCGGTAAAAACAACCTTATCTCCCTCTAACCTAATATTGAACTCACTAGCAGGTACAGGTAGAATATCTACCCATCTCATCAGCAGCTCCGAAAGCTCGAATTCCACATCTGTTTCCGTATCTGGCTCCACAGGAGCACCGCACCAGATCCCCTTACCCTCGCCAAACTCCGTGCGAAAGAATACCTCGTCCTTTTTCAAGCCAATCTTTGTAATTTTAATTTTCATAGCTATTATTCCACCTTGATCATTTATAACGATCATTATACATGACAATGAACGGATATTATCAAGTGTAATTCTGGGTAACCTTGTTCAGATAAGTACTAGGATGCAGCCAAGGATGCTTAAAGAACTCATTTTTCTTCGTGATTCTCCTTGAGACACCCAGATCATAATCGATCATAGACTTTATCCGCTCTGCGAAGGCCTCACCTTTCACCAGCATTCCCAGCTCAAAATCGTGGCAGGCGCTTCTCTCATTGATGTTGTAGGAGCCATGAAATACCGCCCGTGATCTATGGTCATAGGCTATTTTCCAATGTGAAAACCGGCCTGTGAAGCTGTAATCATAAAAGGAAACCCCATTGATAAACGGCTTATACATATTGCCTCGTACCGCCGCAGAATTGGTAGGATGATCATTAACCTTCAGCGGATTGCAGATGCTCAGATGACAGGAACAGTCTGGCCCCAGCTCCCCCAGCCGATCCCAGAACTCTTGATCAATCAAATAAGGATTTACAATCACAGTCTCCTCCGTCGCATAGGTAATTAAATTCAAGTAATATTGCTGAATGAAGTTAACTGGATTGCCCGGAAAGCTTGCAAACAGCGTACATTCTTCCTCTCCAAAATGATAATCTATATTCGGCTGGTAGAAGGCATCCTCCACGTCAAAATGATCACCTCCCAGAAGCAACCAACGGGAATGAAACTTAGCATTTAAAGACTGCGCCGCCGCGCCACGAATCCGGAAGCAGCCATCATGCCACTCCTCTTTTTTACTAGGAATCCCCTGCAGTTGTCCTTCTATACTGACCGCAGATGATGCCTGAACAGGCGTCATGTATGTGTACTGATCCCCAATGTTCAGACTGCCAATAATAGAGGTTACCCCATCAATGACCATAAACTTCCGATGATCAATGACATTCAGTCCAGTGATCTCTACGTCCTCTTGTACTTTATCCTGTAAGAACAGGATGCTTTCCGGTACACCTTGCTGCTCCAGCACCTTCCGCTTCACACGCCATTCTACGGCTGTATAATACGAATTGAAGGTATCCAGCAGTTTAGCTCCTGCATTCTCAAGCCTTTCAGAAATCTTGGAGAATTGGCCAAACGCCAGATTATTCTCATACCCTAATGCTGTCAGCGTGTAATTGACCATGATCCGTACCTTCACCCCCCGTTTAAGAGCGTGAAATAATTCATCTGCAACCAGATTGCCTGAACGGTCATTAAAGAAGAGCATCACGGACAGGTGAATATAATGCTGCGCCTTCTTTATTTCTTCTATGATCATCCCAAGGCACGCAGGTCCATTCACGTAAGGATCTACTTGGTTATTCCATGTGGTTTCTGGGGCTAGAACTGTTAGTTTGTCTGAATCTAGTCTGCCTAATGCTTCAGTAAGATGCCCCAGCAATCTTGGGTTAAAGCCAGGAACCTGGAATAGCTGTTGACCCTCGGTAATAACTCCGCCAATGGACTGACGATATGCTTTGGCCGCCTCTAAGTCGATCTCCTTTAGCGTACATTCCGCCTCTTCTCCAGCTTCGCCCAAAATCCGGACAAGTGAACCGCCTGATAAGTAATAGTTCAAGATGTCGATCATATTTTTCTGTATTTCCATATGTAAGATCCCCTATCTTTATTGTGAGTACACATGTATCAAGGTAAGGTTAGATACCCTTGAACTCCTCTTTATAAACGGGGAATATAAAAAACAGGAATGCCCGTAGCCATTATGGCTATGGAACATCCCTGTTTAAGATCAACCAGGATTTACTAAGAATCGAGATAACTTATTTCACTTGCTCTGCGCTAAACACTTTTACGTCTAGTGGTGCAGCCAAGAATTCACCAGCTTTAGCTGAGAACGCGGTAAAATGAGGGCTCGTGTTGTGGCTGGATACGGCCTCAGCGTCGCGCCAAGTCTCCACCATAATAAATGAGTTTGCTTCTCCAGCATTCTCATACAGCTCGTAAGAGAGATTTCCTTCTTCAGTATGAGTAGCCGTGAGAAGTGTTTTAGACTCCGCCAAAAACTGCTCGCGACGTTCCGGATTTACTTTAAGCACAGCATGAATAATGATCATTGTATTTTCCTCCTAAGGTGTAATTTATTATTTCCACTCAGCAATCTTATCAATAGGCAAACGGACAGATGGATAACCTGCATCAACAGCCTTACCGATGGAAAGCAGCATTACAGGAACATAGCGGTCTTTCTCCATGCCAAACGCTTCTGCGATTTGATCTTTTTCATAACCGCCAATTGGGTTTGTATCGTAACCATGTGCACGGGCAACCAGCATCAACTGCATCGCAACAAGAGCACCATCGATGAGCACAGTGTCTTTGTTAACTTCATGTGGCAGGGTAGCAAAGTGAGCAGCTAATCTAGTCAATTGGTTTTCTTTTACTTCAGCAGGCATTAGTCCACGTTCAACAGCTGTGCCATAAATCTCCTCTGCATAGTCGAAATTGTTCAAATCACCGAAGATGGCAATCATAGCGGCAGAGGTTTCAACTTGTACACCATTAAAGCGAGCAAGAGGCGCTAGTGTAGCTTTAGCTTCATCACTTTCGATGACAAGAAAACGCCAAGGCTGCATGTTCACTGAGGAAGGTGCAAGCGTAGCTTCGGTAAGAATCTGTGTCATCTCTTCTTTGCTGATCTTAACGGATGGATCATATTTGCGGATAGAGCGGCGACCCGTAATAATTTCTTTAAAATCATTGGTTTGTGTTTGTGTAGCGTTCATATGTGTATTTCTCCTTTGAATGTGTAATTTGGGTAGTTACAGTTACAACAGATTGATATTAGATTGCAGGCGATTAAGCATATCTATGAGCACTTTTCGCTCCTGATCGTTAAATCCAGTTAGCAGAGTAGCGACAAATCGCCTCTTCTCTTCGCTATATTGAATCATTCTTTCCCGCCCTTGATCCGTCAGTGAGACCAATGTAACCCTGTTATCTGCGGGGTTGTTGCGGCGAGTGATCGTACCACTCTCTTCCATTCCTTTCAAGTGCCGGGTAACGGCGGCCGCATCTATATCCATGCCCTTTTGCAGCGTAATTTGGCTGACTTCATCTACTTGGAATAATTCATGCAGGAGGCGAAGCCGTGTGGGACTAATCCCAGCACATCGTTCGAATTTCGGACAGATTCCCTTGTTTAATGCCTGCAGCAGTTCAAATATGCGGTCTTCCTCAGGATAGTGCTCCGTCAAAATATACCTCCTTCTTTAATTTGATTGCATACAATTGTTTTGTATAAAATTATACTAACTGATAATCATTGACCCGTCAACTAATATATCAAATCATTTTTTACAAATCAACATTGCTTATCCTCTTATGGTGCTATAGTCTTGAACAAAAAGGAGGCATCCTATGAGAATCTCCCTGATTCAGCTGGATATAGCATTTGGCAATCCCGATGTGAATTATGCTGCTGCAGCAAATAAAATTAGTGAAGCTGCCGCCACAGCCCCCGACTGTCTTATTCTCCCTGAGCTTTGGACCACTGGCTATGATCTGGCCCGACTAGAAGATATTGGCGATCCAGAAGGAGAAATCACCAAGGAATTCATCTCCGGCTTATCCAGACAATACAACGTCAATATCGTCGCTGGTTCAGTCGCTAGCAGGAACGCCTCCGGTGTAACTAATCGTATGTTTGTATTTAATCGATCTGGAGAACTCGTTGGCGAATACAGTAAGCTGCATTTATTTCAGCTAATGGATGAACATCTATATTTGCAGCCGGGAGAAGACAAGGGTCTCTTCACATTGGAGGGCACATTATGTGCCGGATTGATCTGTTATGATATCCGATTTCCAGAATGGGTTCGCGCTCATACCGCACAAGGTGCAGAAATCTTGTTTGTTAGTGCAGAATGGCCATTATCCAGGCTATCACATTGGCGTGCACTACTGATCAGCCGAGCAATCGAGAACCAATGTTATGTAGTAGCCTGCAACCGTGCAGGAAGCGACCCTTACAACACCTTTGCTGGGCATTCTATGATAATTGATCCTTGGGGAGATATTTTATGTGAAGCTGCTGAAGGGGAAAAAATCCTAACGGGGGATATCGATTTACATATGGTGCGTGAAATTCGAGCACAAATCCCTATTTTTGCAGACAGACGTCCCGACTTATATGATTAAAAAGGACGTAACAGATGCTGGCCTCTCGCCAGCTTTCTGTTACGTCCTTTTTAACGATGCTCAATATCCATTTATCTTTGGGCATAACGTTCATGCAGGACTCGCGCAGCATCCAGAACACGCCGATCTTCATAGTCCAAGAAATATCCCGTCTCCTGCTGTAGCCTGTCAGAGGATTTAAGCACCACTCCACGGTGGGCTAATGCTTGTCTAATGCCTTCGGCAAATACTTCAGTAGCATTCGGTCCACCTAGTTCACCAAGCCCAGCGATCGTCTCTGGACGAACCCGTGGATAAGATAATGCTGAGTCTCCTCCTGAGGCTTGCTCATAAAATTTATGAATGAGCTCACCACGTTCCTGTCCCGAACCCGAAACCACTACAAATGCATGCACGAAATAGGCATTATTTTGTCTGCGCTGAGCAATGCCGCAAAATTTTCGCCCACCGATCGCCAAATCGAAGTCCCCCGGGCAGTAAGAACCAACAATTTCACCAGCCTGAATTTGAGCAGCAGCCTGTGGATGACTCATAGCAACTGCCTCAGTGATCAGAGAAGCCAGAAGCCTAAAGTCATCATGAAAGTCCAGCTTTCCGCGTCCTTTGGGGAGCACTAGCGAAACATTAACAATTCCATCATCCAGAGGCACCGCAGCACCACCGGAATGTCTTACCGCTGTACGAATTCCTTGCTGCTCTAACTTAGCCATCGCTTGAGCCGCGTTCGGAAGCTTGCTGTCCCGTAGGCCGAGCACCACACCCCCGGAATGACTCCATAGGTGCAGACTAGGAGGAACAAGTCCCGATCCGACATCCCTGCAAAGGGTCTCTTCAAAGGCGAACGGGATCAGCATCTCCCCGATGCCCCCTGCTTCCTCATCTATACTGTCATTCTTTAAGATTAGATGCTGGAAAAGTCCCATTTCTGCAGGAAGTCCGATGACTTCTTTACTTCTATCAACAGATCCATTGATCATTCCATCGTACTCCCGAGTATCCACCAATTCCCCTCTTTCCCGTATTATCTGTGATATTGTAATCGATCTGCCTCGCTAGTGCGAAATCAGAATTGAAATGAGGTTATGATAACGCTATCCTTATAGTATACGAACATGCCCCAGCTCGAATAGGGGGTAGCCTTAGGTTCATGCTATACACAACGTTAAGGAGTGATGCCGCATGACAGTGGAAGTGATGAAGGAACGACAGTTAACCAAGACAAGACAATGGGAACAGGCACTTAACCTGCTGTATATTGATTTCTGGGATTACTGCCATGATGCACTTAGCAAATTCGATGACGAGGATATTCATCAAGCAAGAGTGAACTGCCGCAAGCTGTTAACACTGCTATCCATTCTCGACCCTGGCCATACTCTAGGGCTATACCCCTTATTTGAAAAAGCCCAAAAGCGATTAGGCAAGGTCAGAGATGCAGACGTTCTGATCGAATCGTTCAAGACTAAACGCAAACACGCCAAGGAAAACGGCGATACAAAGACCGCAGAATTGTTGAAGGCAGTGATCGACCACCAAAAGGACAAGCGCAAAACTTATCGTAAGAAGCTGGCCGATGAGCTGCCTAAGCTAATCAATGAAGATCTGGATGAGAAGTGGAAAGTCTTCCTAAGTGAACAGCTTGAGGCCCTGGTAGCGAAAAAAGATGCCAATGTTGTCATGCGCGAACTTGAGGTAGCTTACGAGCAGAAGAAAAAAGCTTGCAAGGTTATATTTCGTGGACAAGATGCCGAATCTGAAGCAGCCTTCGACGCACTGCATGAGCTGAGGATGGCTGCTAAGGAACTGCGATATACGGCTAGTGCAGCCTCTTTTGCGTTAAATCAAAAATTTCATGCCCATGAGGAAATATATAAGCAGATCCAAGACCAGCTCGGGCTAATTAACGATAAACGCCTCTGGTTAGAAACACTAAACACTATTGGACGTGAAGAACTCGATATCGGCAAAAAAACATGGAATACCTTTACTGAACAATTAAAAACCGAAGTACTTGATGCGCTGCATCAAAATGATGTAATACCTGTCACCCATCACATGAAATAGCTCTGAATTGTCTGCAACCTTTCTATTCAGCTGTTGTATCTGACGCACCGTATTCTTCAATATTCAGGTTTACTTCATAGGTAATCGGAATTTTGCTGAAGGTTTCGTCCCAGTTAGCCTTGACGCTCCGCCATACGGCTGGATGCTGATTATGTAGGCTGGTGCCGAAACCGGCAGCTTCGGTATGCAGTTCCTTCTGCATTTTTGTTACAGTAGCTTGCACCATTTCCAGGACACGCTTCTGCAGCAAGGCTTTATCCTTCTTTACAATTCCGTCATGTAATTTCTTTGGCTTTTCGGCAAAGACCTCAGCATATCTACCTGTAGATTTTATTTTCACATTAAAAGAAATCTGACCATTGTTCACATTCGCTTTGATTTTGCTATGCATGGATTTCACCTCATAGGTTAAGAGATTATTGTTATCCGGATCATACGTTTTAAGCACTCCTCCCAGCCCCTTTCCGGTCAGCCAGGCCATCCCCTCCAGCTCCGACTCATCCAAAAAGCCAACAAGTTTTCCCGTTCCGCCGTTGAATACACCCGCTCCTGATAGCTTTGTCTCCTGATCAATAGGGATAACATTTTGCAATAAGAAACTTTTCTTTGCTTGCAAAGGCCCAACTACTTTTGCCAGAGATACCGGCTCCCAAATCCCCATATTCCGGTCTCTGTTATTGAATATGCCTTCAAGTACAAAAGCAGGCGTCTGACCCGGCAGTGCATTTTCCAATACATCTTTGGCCATTCCTTTGCTGACAAATAACATAACACTCGGACGGATATCATTATCCCGAGTAAAGAAATCTATGATTTTAGTAAGGTTATTGGAACGAGCAAGCTTTTCACTGATTATAATGACCTTCAGATGATGGCCAATCGGAGTGCGTCTAGTACGCAGCGAAAGCTGCCTCATCGCTTCAAAGATAGAATCGCTGGTTTCACTCATATTATAGTAATTCTTAAAGGAGGATGAACTAGCAGAAGACTTCATGATCGCCCCTCCTGATCCTTGTGGAATCGTAAATTGATAGGTACTTATTATTTTTTCAGGCTTCTTATGATTTCCACCCTCCGGCTTAGCTGCCTCCTCGCCTCCTGGTTCCTCAGCACTGTCCAGTGCAACACCAATCTGCATGTTTAATTCCTCGATCGGTGTGCTGCTCCAGCAGCCTGATAACAGCGAACATGCGATAGAGAGTACAACCCACAACCTCCATTTTTTCATGAAGCAGCCCTCCGGAAGTATGTGATAATTAACAATGGCAACGGAAGCAATCCGAATAGAATAAGCATACAATCACCGATACCTGTTCCTAAAGCAAACAGAGCATTCACATTTGGTGGAATTCTAGAAATTACATAGACAACCGGAAGTATCGCCAACAAACAACCTTTAAAGTTTTTATGAATGACTTGAGACAACCCTAAAGACGCTGCATAAATGGCAATACAAAAGGTACAGAAGATCTGCATAATCCAGATCACCAACAACAACGACTCAAATCTTTCAAAAATGAGATAGTTCACCTCAAAACTTCTTACAAGATCGAGAAACGGCCAGGTTCTTGTGATCACTCCATCTATAGAAAAAGCCCCTATGGTCGCTACAACAGCTAGGGTATAAAATATCGTCGAGATACAGGTTCCAGCAATGATTACCTTTACTGCTTTTTGAGGTTTGTCCATAAAAGCAACAATGAACAGCATTGCTTCTCCAGCTGTAAAGGTTAGGATGGTTGGTCTGATCCCTTTCCACACAGGCTCCAATCCATCTCCAAGTATTGGTAGAAGGTTGTTGAGGTCAAAAACTTCAAAACTAAGCAGACAAACCCCAATAAATACTGTCCAGGTGATTGGAACAATGAGTCTGCACATACTAGTGATCGCATTAATTCCTCCTCTGCATAAATAGAAGGCAATCCACATAAAAGCAGCCACAATCGCCCAAGGAGGTGTACCTTCCAGTAGAAAAAAAGAGGTTACCTCCTGCACCGAACGTATCTCAAAGCCGGCGATACTGATAAAATAACCCACGACTCCTATAGTAAGAACTATTCCGAGTGGTTTGCCGATAATCTTCCCAATATATTGAAAAAAAGTTTGACCTGGAAACCGTTGGCTAAGCTTCACAATAATCAATCCTGACAAAAAAGAGATTACTCCCCCTAACAAAATACTTATCCATACATCTGGACTGCCACTGGCCTCTACAATGGTCCGAGGAAGCGTAAGTACCCCTGCCGCAATCGTATAATTGGCTAGAATGATCGTCGCTTGAATAGCAGTTATTCGGTCCTTTACCTCGGCGCTCATGTACTCTTCCTCCTTTACCTAAACTTCTTACCCTTTACGCAAAGGGTCCTTTGGTTTCAACAATGTAGGCCGCCCGGTTAAAAATTGCAAAGGCATACGGAATATAAAATCTTTCCAATTGACTGTCTTATTCGGGACTGCCAGACCAAGATAGGGAACACCAAAACTCTTCAGCTTAATTAAATGACTACTAAGCAAAAGAAAAAAAAGTACAACTCCGTATAATCCAAAGATCGCTGCAAAAAACATGGCTGCAAACCGGAGCATTCGAAGCGTCATCCCTGCACTATACATTGGCATAGAGAAGGACGAAACAGCCGTAACTGAAACTACAATGACTAAGATAGGACTCACAATTCCAGCTTCTACTGCGGCTTGTCCGATGATCAGACCGCCAACAATCCCCATTGCCGGACCGATAGGTTTAGGCAAACGAAGTCCAGCCTCCCGTAAGATTTCAATCGAAATTTCCATAATCAATGCTTCGATCAATACAGTGAAGGGAACGCCTTGCCTGGAGGCAATAATGGAAATGGCCAGCTTTGTTGGAATCAATCCAGGTTGGAACGAGAGAAAAGAGATATATAGTGCCGGCGCAAACAATGATATCGTTGCCGCAAAAAAACGTAACAGACGTAGCAGCGACCCTACCATCCAGCGATCGTTATAATCCTCTGGCGATTGCAGTAACATTCCGAAGGTAACCGGCATAATCAAGGCGAAGGGCGTACCATCAATTAAGATAGCTACTCTTCCTTCCAGGAGTGCTGCCATTACGCGGTCTGGTCTTTCTGTATTCTGAATCTGCTGGAAAGGACTGAAGCTATTGTCTTCGATTAATTGCTCCACATAACCAGATTCTTGAACATCGTCTATATCTATCGTTTTAATTCTTCGTTTGACCTCTTCTACAAGCTCATCATTCGCAATATCTTTGATATACGTTAGGATCAATTCCTTCTGCATTCTCTTGCCTACAGTAAAAGAAATCATCGCTAGCTCCGTACTCTGCCCGTGTCTACGCAGCATTGCCGTGTTGTCGCTTAATGTCTCATTAAATCCGCTTCGCGATCCCCGCAAGACTGCTTCAGATTCTGGCTCTTGAATCCCTCTAGTAGCCCCCTTTGGACTACTAAGCACAAAAACCTCTGATATCCCCTCTACGAGCAGTATGGCAGATCCAAATAACACTTTTTGAAGGGAGAGGTATACATTATCCGTGAGCTCAACTTCCGAAATGAGCAATATTTCATGGATGAGAATATCTTGTAGATCTTTCGCTTCCGGTATGGTATTCATATCTTTAAAAGGCTGATACGCATTCATTAACGGCTTTAATATATTCTGATCCATTTTGTCTTTGTCCGTTAGCCCGTCTACGTACAACAACGCTGCCCTTGTCTGTATGCTTCCGATTCGCAATTCCCTTATATTCACATCATGCATATCCGCACTGATCTCTTTGAATGTCTGCAAATCCTCGTTTAAATGACCACTGTAAGTTAATCTTTCACCCTTATCCTTAGTTACTTTATCTGTGCTTTGCTGCTCCTTAGACCCTTCTGAGATGCTTTTCCCTCTGGATGTTTCTCCATATGGAACTCCCCCACCTTTGCTGCCTATGGCTTTTTTAGCCCTGGTCGTTATTCGATCTTCTTTAGCTTTAGCCCAACTTATTGATCGAAGTATGATAAACGGGACGCAGAAGATCATAATCCCTTGGAAAACCACTTCCCAACTTGGAATTAATTCTATTACCTCATTCCACACCGCTAACACCTCCTTCGTAGCTGTGACCGTATTTTTTACCGAAGATGGATAATTCATGCATACAAAAAAGACCCCACAGTATGGGGTCTCCCTAAGTTAAACTTCATATGATCTTTAGAGCGTCATGAGATCATCTTCAGATCCCATAATTAACAAATTTCAGAGATGGTAAGGTGCTAGCCTTCGGCGTTCGGCTGACGTGATTAAAGTTTATTGCGGCAACATGCGAGTGGTGATCGCGATGCGATTCCATGCATTGATTGTAACAATTGCCATGATGATCTCGCCAAGTCGCTTAGTATCGAAATGGCGCTCCGCTTCCGAATAGACATCGTCCGGTACATGTCCTTGCGTCACGAGCGTAACCGATTCGGTCAGGGCAAGCACTGCGCGCTCCTCGTCGCTGTAGAACGGCGCTTCACGCCATGCGTTCAGCATGTAGATGCGCTGTTCCGACACGCCTGCCTTGCGGGCATCCTTCGTGTGCATATCTATACAGAAGGCGCAGCCGTTAATTTGTGACGCTCTGATTTTGATTAACTCCAATAACGACTTCTCCATGCCTGTCGATTGTACGAACGCTTCAAGACCCATCATTGCTTTGTATGCGGCTGGGATTTCACCGGCCAGATCCATTCTTTGTTCCATGGGGATAGCTCCTCTCCGGCTATAGACCGGTTATCTTTTGATTGTTTCACTAATAAGACAATGCAGAAGCTCCGTTTGTGACAGGTTACCCCATTCGTTGTAATTTATCGGGATTGAGTACGATATAAATATGCTCGATCCGCTCCCCGGCCGTATCAAGCTGGAAGCTTATCGCCTTAAGCGGCCGGCCATCCCGATAGATGACGATGCCCAGCTGGCCGTTAAGTAGCACCATCCTTTGCGAATCTCCGAGGAAGCCCTTCGTAATGACACCTTCAATGAAAGCTTGAACACGATCTCTGCCCGTGATGGTGAAGATCGCTGCGCGAACTTTACCACCGCCGTCCGACGTAAGCAGCGCGTCCTCGGCCAGCAGACTAACAAGCGCATCGACGTTGCCGCCTCGCGCAGCTGCAAGGAATGCTGTCGCTAGAGGTGTTGCCTGAGCCGTATTATCTGGTAGAACGGGCGATTGTTGATGCAGCTTATCATTAGCGCGGCTAAATATTTTTCGACAGTTGGCTTCTGATTTTCCTAATACATCGGCAATTTCGCTATATTCGAAAGCGAAGGATTGGCGCAAGATGAAGACGGCTCTCTCGACAGCCGATAAATGTTCCAGCATGACGAGCAGGGCGTAGGATACATTTTCATCGTGATCGAAGAGATCAGCAGGATTATCGCCGCTTCCATTCGTAAAGCTGACGAGCGGCTCCGGCAGCCATGTGCCGACATATTGCTCTCTCCTTATACGGGCGGATTGCATATAGTTGATGCAACGATTTGTAATCATACGGATTAAGTAAGCTTTCGGATGGGTGATATCTATTGTTTGTAGCTTGCTGTACTCGATGAATACGTCTTGAACGAGGTCCTCTGCATCTGCTATAGAGCCGGTCATACGGTAAGCGATTGCTTGCAGCAGAGAGTGATAGTTGGTATATGCGACCTGAAAATCCATACGGGCTACTCCTTCCAATGCTGTGCCTTTCATACCGTCACGGCTCACCGCGGCGTCTACATCGTTCAGCGGATAATCAACAATATAGACGCTCTCCTAGGGCTTTACTTCTAGCCTATCGAGCGTACGCAGGAAAATATCCGGATGTGGCTTATTAACGCCTTCTCAGCTTGAGATCAATATAGCATCAAAATACAACTAAATTCCAATGCCCTATGCTTGAATAACCTTGTTCAATATCCCTTGGTAGGCTGCTATCGGACGTAAGCCAACCAACTTTTCCATTGGTTGCCCATCTTTATATACAATGACTGTAGGCATCCCCATAACACCAGCTTCCCCAGCCAGATCCGGCAGTTCGTCACAATTCACCTTTACGATAGAAACATCGTCTCCATATTCTTGATGAAGGTCCTCCAAAAGGGGCAGCAGTACCTTGCAAGGGGGACACCATGGCGCACCGTAATCTACCAACACCGTTCCACCACCGCGTATTTCTGCTCGCACCCAATCAGCGCTATTTGCATTTGTAATAGCCATTTGTCTTTCCTCCTCATAGTTTTCAACTCTAGCAGTACCTACTCCAAACTCTCCAGTGTACATGCCTCTAAACTACACTCGTTCTGCTCTCGCAAGATAGATGCCATTCTTTCTTTCAAATTGTGCTTAATCTGATTCAGTTCTACAAGCTGACGTTCAATCTCTTCAAGTTTACTGTGGTATAGTGGCATCACTTCTGCGCAGAAGGCTTCTTTGTTCTTCAAGACACAATGTAGAAAGCCCGCAATCTGTTCTGTGGACAGACCCAGGTTCAAATATAATTTAATCGTTTCTACCGTCTCCACAGCGAGTGGAGAGTACTCCCGATATCCATTGGCCTGACGGATCGACGAGATTAATCCTTGACTCTCATAATAACGAATTGACCGGACGCTTACGCCCGTTAATTTAGCAAGCTCACCTATTTTCATATCATTCTCCCCGGGGTTCATGAGAATTGTTCTACCCCAGTATAAACCCTGACACCAATGTCAGAGTCAACAAAAAAAATCCAACCGTAGTTATCCCACAGTTGGATTCATTATGATGTTACAACATCCTACAATAATCCTGCCGCCCAAAGCCCGCCTCTACGAATCATTTCGCGGAATGGCTCTACCGAAAATGAAGGTAAATGGTGCCCCGGCATTAAATAAACTACCCGCCCCAGGCCAAATTCATGACACCAAGCCGCTTGTCGCATCGCTCCCTCATGAGGATATTCAGCGAGCACCGTCGTTTCAAAATGAGGATGCATCTCAAAATAATATGGCTCATCTTCAATCACAAATTCTTCAATTCCCTGCATAATGGGATGCTCACGTGCGGGAATGGACATCTGCAGAGAAGTAAACTCTGGATGATGGGTGAAATGTGCGCCCAGCATAACACCAAGCTCCTGATTCCGTTGTAAGGAAATTCCGTTATGTACCACTAGCAGTCCGCCCCCGCCAGCCACATAGGATAGCAAAGCAGCGCTTTGTTCCACCGGGATTTTGTCATCCGAAAATTCGGTGTAGGAGATTACCAGCTTGTGGTCAGACAACGTTTTATTATTAAGAAGCCCGTAATCCTCTGAAGAGAACACCTGAAGATCATTGGCCAGTATTTGCTCAATCTCCCGGTCCACGCCTGCAAAGGGGTGATATTTAACCTCCGCGTAGCTTCCAAGTGCAAGTGCTTTTAGTGTAGACATATGATCAGCGCCTTTCTTCTTATCTTATTTGAGATATCGTACTACCACGGCCAAGAGCTTCCATCCATATCCAGATAGGCCGGTTCCTCGCCCATATATTTTGAATGATTCAATACAAGACCGATAATCTGCTCTGCCGACTTTTCCGGTGTCGTGTCCGCTTGCTCATCCTTCTTACCCTGCATAAAGGTCTGCAGCCAGCCGGGATGGAACACCATCACTTGACCGCCAAGTGTTCTCAGATGATTATGCATCAAGGAGGACTGCATATTTAGTGCTGCCTTCGACATACAATAGCCATACATAATGATACGTTTATTCCGGGCAATACTACCCGCTTCCGAGGAAATATTGACGATTAACTTATCCTCACTTTGTAGCAGCAGTCCCATAAGTGCATTGCTGACTCTTAACGCGCCAAGCGTATTTACATTATATATTTCTGCCATGCCTTCATCATCCAGCTCTACCAGCACAGTAGCATTATCAGCCGAACGGATAATCCCTGCATTATTAATAATAATATCGACATATCCGGTTTTACTTGCTATTACTCTTGCAGCCTGTTTCACACTGTCTTTAATACTGATATCTAGGGGGATAAGCTCCAGTTGATCAGGATATTGCTTTTTAAGCGCTTTCAAATCTTCTGATTCTTTCAAAAACTGTCCTGCAAATACGGAGAACTGTTTGGCCAGCAACGAGCGTACAAGCGACAGTCCGAGCCCCCGGTCTGCTCCAGTTACACATGCAACTCTCTTCATTCTTCTGAACACTCCTATCTCCTAGCGATATGGTTAGGCATGTTGCTTCTGTCCACCTTAGCATGCTGAACTCTTTTTTTCAACGCAATTGGTTTCAGGTATAGCGCCTCTTGTGCAAGCCTTTAAGAATCCTTTTTGTTTTAATTTTGATATATGTTACAATCATGATTACAGGTTGTTAACAACACAATTGTTAGCAAGCAATAACGCCTTCAGCGTCCTTTAGGACGGTAAGCGTTTATGCGAGAAATATA
>NZ_NFUX01000111.1:0-13627 GCF_002264385.1 Paenibacillus sp. VTT E-133280 | reverse complement strand
TTTTTTGTATTGTATAATTTCCTAAACAATAAAAAAGGACTACAACAGCAGTCCAAAGGAGAAATATAACATGATAGCTAACCTCAAAAAAGTTGATGATCATTATGTCGCTCGTTTCGAACGTCAACTAAAACATCCCGCATCAGAAATATGGTCCTTTCTGACAGAGAATGAGAAGCTTGCTTTATGGTTCACTGAATTACGTGTTGAAGACCTGCGTAAAGGTGGATTAATCAAGTTTGATATGCAAGACGGGACCTTTGAAGAAATGACGATTACCGCCCTGCAACATGAATCCGTTCTTGAATTTACGTGGGCTGAAGATTCAGTTCGCTTTGAGCTATATCCAAATTCAGAAGGATGTTTACTCGTCTTGAATGAAACGATCCGGACGCTCACGCCACACACACCCCGAGATTTAGCTGGCTGGCATGTATGTCTGGATGTGATCCAGCATCTTCTGGATGGTACCACGCTAGAGTCGCGAAAAGCTGAATGGAACGTTTGGTATGAACAATACCAAGAAGCGATCTCTAAATTAGGATAATAAAGACTCTGCTCCATCAATCACAATTTGCGCACCTGTAATATGAATGGATTCATCGGAAGCCAAAAAAGAAACTAGATCGGCAACATTATCCGGTTTACCCGGCCCATCTGCCAGCGGCTGCGCACCATCGGGAAATTCAATCGGAATGACAATCGTTTCTACCTCTTCGTTCATTTCAGTGGTTTCATCTATATTGGTAGCAATCGCCCCGGGGCAGATCACATTCACTCGGATTTTAAACTTAGCAAGCTCAAGTGCAGCCATTTTGGCAAAAGCCACCTGTCCAGCTTTGGTAGTGCTATACGTAGACCATCCAAAGCTGGCAAATCTAGTATTCCCATTGATGGAGCTAGTGATGATAATGCTACCTTTCCCTTTATCCTTCAGATGAGGGATCGTATATTTAAAGGTCAAAAAGGTCCCCGTCAAGTTCACCGACATCGTGCGTTCCCAATCACTCAAGCTCAGTTCCTCTATAGGTCCGACCGCACCATTGATTCCCGCGTTAGCGAATACTACATCTAAGCTGCCGAATTGTTCGACTGTCCTGCGAACGCCTTCCTCCATCCCTTTTTCATCCGAAGTATCTACCTCTATGGCTAATGCACTATCTTTGCGAAACTTGTTCAACTTATCCGCTAAAGATGAGGTACGTTCAAGATTCAAATCAAAAAGCGCTACATTAGCACCTTCCCTCGCCAGCTTAATAGCGGTAGCCCGGCCAATTCCTGAGCCCGCTCCGGTAATAATTGCTGTTTTCCCAATAAATCTTTGTTTCTTAGCTATGTTTGGACTCATAAGTAATCTCTCCTTTAAGATCTCTAAGTGATGTACTATGGATCAAGATTACCCAAAACCATGTACACTGGAATCATCTTCACAAAAAAAATCCCCGTTCAAAAGCTTGAACAGAGAGTTTCATCTATATTGATCCATTTAATTGTCCAGCTTCCGCACGTCCACTTTCACGGTCAGAGTGCCTGCTCCACCACGATATACGCCTTTTACAGGTACAATATCTTTGTAGTCCCGTCCGTGACCTAACTTAATATAACGCCAATTGACCTCAACATTATTCGTCGGATCGAAACCAAGCCAACCTGTACCCGGAATGTGAGTCTCCACCCAAGCATGTGAGGCTTGCTCAAAATTAGCATTACTCCCTTGCAAATCACCGACAAAATGATATCCACTTACATATCTGGACGGCAGACCGACACTACGGCAGACAGCAATCATTAGATGAGCATAATCCTGACATACACCGCGTTTAAGCTTCAGTGCTTTTTTTACCGTAGTATTTACACTTGTAGCCTCAGGGTCATAGGTGAACTGTTCATAAATCGTCGCAGATAATTTAAGAATCCATTCATACATATCCTCTGCTTCATTAAAAGGGTACTGTGAGGCAAACTCCACTAATTCAGGCGTCACCTCGGTATAACGAGTCGGCAAAATAAACTCAATATAACGGTTCTGAAATCCCTCGTCATTTAACAATCTAATTTGTTCTTCAAGAGTTGTTCTCGGGAGGTCTGTCCCCTGAGCTTTATCCAGTGTAACTACAGTAGCTTTAGTGTGGATGACCATCTCCGTATGCGGCTTATTAACCGAATAGGCATGGACCCGATTTCCGAAGAAATCCTCATAGGTTAAAAGATTTGCTGGCGGGTAAATATCCACTTCATGGTGATAACAGGATTGGCGATAATTCGTGCGTGGCGTGAGTCTGATCTCATTGACACTGTCCGTAACCGGCTCTGGATAGCTGTATGTGGTGGTATGATTGATTTGAATCTTCATACAGACACTCCTTCTCGCCGAAAAAAGGCGCCCTCCATTGTTTTACCAAGTTTTTGACAGGATATCACCAGCGATTTAAGCACATCTTCCACTAGCTCGCCGGACATTTCTTCTTTTTCCATATAATCCAGCTCTGCTTTTAGCTTACCCGCTTGACGGATAACCTTCTCATGGCCTGAACCTTTCTCTGAGGAATCTAGTTCAAGCTTTGCTAAATGCTCTTCCAGCTGATGAAAAGAAAAACGAATGGAACGCGGAAATTTGGGATTTGCAATCAAGAAATCTAAAATGCTCTCCGGGGACATAGCATCAGCATAATAACGGCGAAACGCCTGGTACCCACTAACAGATTTAAGCACCGCCTGCAACTGAGTATAAACCGCGTTAAGCTCCTTAAACCGGCATGAGACAATGACCGCCTGCAAGATACGAGTTGTATTCTCTGCCCGCTCTAGAAACCGTCCGCTCTCAATGAAATGCCACTCATTCCCTCTAAGCATGACCGACTGCTCTGCACCGAGAAACATGGCTGTACGCTCCTTAACCTGCTGATAGAACTGATGTGGACCACTCATAATATCTGCAACAGACCGCTCACCAAGCCATAGGTTGAAGCTGTTGACAACATCCCATAATTCACTTGGAAGCTGCTGACGGAGTGTCCGCAGATTATTTCTAGCATGATGTACACAAGAGAATAATGAATTAGAATTGCCTAAATCAAGTGTGATGAAAGATAGGACATCCTGCTCGGAAAAGGTTTCGAACTGCTGCATATATTCACCTCGAACGCCTAGCGCATCGATTAACCTTGACCATTTATGTCCTTCTTCATGAAAATCCTCTTCCTGCTGGATATGATAATGAACATTGATTAGCCGCGCATGATTCTCTGCCCTTTCAATATATCTGCCGATCCAGAACAAAGCTTCAGCATTTCGATTCAGCATCTCCAGCCACTCCCTTATCCTACAAATTGATGCTGCATTTTATTATTCACTTCATCTACATAGCAGTATCATGCCATGACCCAAGTATCCTTTACGCCACCACCTTGTGAGGAATTCACGACCAATGATCCTTCTTTCATAGCCACCCGTGTCAATCCCCCAGGTATAACATGCGGCTTCCGGTCAGCACCCATTAATACAAACGCCCGAAGGTCGATATGTCTCGGTGCCATTGTTCCACCTGATAATACCGGTGCTCTAGATAGAGACATGATCGGCTGCGCAATATAACGTTCCGGGTCGGCAATAATCTTCATTCTGAATTCAGCCAGCTCCTCTTTCGTAGCTTCACTTCCGATCAGCATTCCATATCCCCCGGATAAAGAGGTTTCCTTCACAACCATTTCAGATAGGTTCTCAAGGACATATAAACGTTCATCAGGTCTGCCTAGCAAATAGGTCGGGACATTTCCAAGAATCGGTTCTTCATTCAGATAATAACGAATCATATCCGGTACATAGACATACATCGCTTTATCATCAGCAACACCAGTCCCCGGGGCATTAGCAATCGCTACATTCCCTGCCCGATACGCATTCATCAGACCCGCCACCCCTAGAAGTGAATCCGGCTGAAAAGCTAACGGATCAATGAAATCATCATCCAAACGCCGATACAGTACATCTACACGGCGAAGTCCGTTCATTTCTTTTAAATATATTTTGTGATCCTTTGCAACCAAATCTCGTCCTTCTACCAAATGTATACCCATCTGTTGTGCTAGAAAAGCATGCTCATAATAAGCAGAATTGTATTCCCCAGGTGTAAGAAGTGCGATAACCGGATCTGACTTTCGTGAGGGTGATAAACTACGTAGAACGGACAAGAAGCGATTCAAGCTATGATCAACATCCCGGATGGAGCTGGCAAAGGACAATTCTGGAAACAACTGATTCATCAGGGTTCTGCCTTTAAAAAGATATGAAAACCCTGAAGGCGTTCGTAGATTATCTTCAAGCACATAATATTGCCCATCATGATGGCGGATCAGATCGATTCCCGAGGTAGTGATGTAGGCTCCACCAGGCACCCTTAGACCAGCCATCTCGGGACGAAAATAACAGTTGGAGATGATCATACGCCTTGGAACTATTCCATCCTTTACGATGTACTGCTCATGGTAGATATCATGAATGAACAGATTCAAAGCCGTGATACGCTGAATTATTCCTGCCTCTAGCCTCTCCCATTCATTTTTAGGTATAATGCGTGGAATCATATCGAAGGGAATCGTACGCTCCATGGGATGATCCTGAGCCGGATTGTATAACGTAAAAGTAATTCCTTCCTCCATCATCCTGCGCTGCATCAAATTCTGCTTACCCTGCAGCTCTTCCGAGCTCATTCCGGAAAACATGCGATTCACATGTCTGTAATGCGGCCGGACATTTCTCTTATCTGCATACATTTCATCAAAAAAATGTTGCAGCGGATATGGAGACAGACCTGGCAGAGGATCTAATTTGGACATGAGCCCGACTCCTTTCGATAAATGTTATCTTTACTAACAACCTATACTTTAATTCCTGAAAATATCCATGAAAATATTGTTTTGTATTCCCATAATACGTAAATTCTATTGCCGATGTCAATATATATAACAGAGAAATGTGATCTCTGAATATTTCCGCGGTTTGGAATCGCTTCCTTTCTCTCTTATATAGGCTGTCGGAGCTGAAGTGTAGTTTCTTCATTGAATTGTATGCAGGAGTAGTGACAAGCAGTACTATTATGAATTTTTCATATGTTGGTTTTTTTATATAGTTTTCTGGGGAGGTGAATTCAGTTATATGGTATAATTTGGAACGTTAGGAGAGTGAACAAATGGATCACAAATATACTATGACCATGGAGCAGGAAGAGGCTAGGCGGAATCATATTTTTCTTTTATTTGGCTTATCAGAAGCGGGTTCGATGAAGGTAGCACTTAGTCGTGTAGGTAGACGTCATTTAATAAGAGTACTTTCGTTTAATGAGACGTTCTCTGCTGGACCGCTGTGCAAATTAGATAATGATGAAGGGTGTCATGCCCGTGAGTTATGGTTTCAGGAACGATTTCCGGATCAGGGTTATCATCTCAATCCCCAGCATAAACTGGAAGCTATGATTCAGACCTTAAAAGAAATTCCCGAGGACAAAAAAATCACTATTTGGTGCGGAGACAACTCCCATGATCAGACAGGTTTACGATTTTCACTTTCTGTTATTAGTGAGCGGAAGCAACCTGTTCATGTTATAAATCCAATCGAAGCTTATGAGAAGCTTCCCGGGATTACGGATCAATTTAGCATGGGCTTATCTCCCCAATCCCTGGGTCAGCTCCCAAACGAAGCGGTGCAAATTATTATCAAAAACACCGAAAATACGGAGCCCCTTACCTCCGCAAAGAGAAAACAGTATGAACTGGAGTGGCAAGAAATCAGCAACACTGAGGATATGCTTCGAGTATGGTCCAAAGGTCAACTAACGAATGTACCCGAAACATACTATGACGAAGACATTCTGTCCTTAATTCTGCAACTGCAAAAGAATGAACAGGGCGATCATTTCGTAAATGCGGGACTTATTGCAGGTACAATTATAGGGCAGTGGAATTTATTTATCAGTACCTCATTTATAGAATATCGCTTTTGGAGGCTTATTAGTGAGGGAAAGCTGTTATTTAAAGGGATACCCTACGCGCTGCATTTGTACTTTTTAAGAATTCCTTAGTGGTCACTACATTAACAACTAACTAGCATTTAATAAAAAAGGAATGCCCTCATAACTAAATATAGCTTCGAGGACATTCCTTGTAAATGTTGCTTATGAAAGTTGTGTGGATGATTGAACTAAGCTTGCTCTTCCGATTCTTCTGACTCTTCTTCCTCGGTAATTAATCCGGCAAAAAGAGCATGCACGAACTGCTGAGAATCAAATGGCTGCAAATCTTCCATCTTTTCTCCCAGTCCTACGAGCTTCACTGGTAAGTTCATTTCCTGACGAATGGCTACTACAATTCCGCCTTTAGCTGTACCATCCAGCTTCGTCAAGACGAGCCCTGTTACCCCACTCTTCTCACCAAATAGCTTGGCTTGCGTAAGCGCATTTTGACCTGTGGTCGCATCTAGCACCATCAGCACTTCATGCGGAGCACTAGGAATTTCTCTTTGAATAACACGGAAAATCTTGTTGAGCTCTTCCATCAGATTACTCTTATTCTGAAGTCTGCCTGCCGTATCACAAATCAAGATATCTACATTCCGCTGCTTAGCCGCTTGAACAGCATCGAACATAACAGCGGCCGGGTCAGAGCCAGCTTGTTGCTTAATTACGTCTACGCCAGCACGTTGACCCCAAACTTCGAGCTGTTCAATCGCTCCGGCACGGAACGTATCCCCTGCGGCCAAAAGAACCTTTTTACCCTCTTGTTTGTAACGATGTGCTAGTTTACCGATCGTAGTCGTCTTGCCTACTCCATTTACCCCAACGAACAAGATAACTGTAATGCCATCCGGATTTTCCTTCAGGCTGTTATCGTCATCGCCGCGCAGCAATTCCATGAGCTTACGGGACAAAATGGGTTGCAGCTCAGCTGCATCTTCAATTCGCTTTTGCTTCACTTCAGCGCGCAGATCCTCGACAAGTGTCATTACTGTATTAACACCTACGTCCGCACCAATCAAGATTTCTTCCAGCTCTTCATAGAACTCTTCATCTATTTTTTTACGTCGGATAATCAGGTCTGCTACCTTCTCGACAAAGCCTTTACGGGTTTTCTCTAATCCGTCGCGGAATTGTTTGGTTACACTTTCCGTTTTGCCGGAAATGCTTTCTTTTAACTTCCTGAAAAAGCTCATTTGTTTCCTCCTAAAAGTTTTGTATTAAAAAGCTCTACATTTCGTCACGCCGTTATGCGATCTCTGCTTCCTCATCCTCTAAACGTACAGAGACAAGCTTGGATACTCCGCCTTCTTCCATCGTCACTCCGTAGAGCACATCCGCCTCTTCCATCGTTCCTTTGCGGTGTGTAACGACGATAAATTGCGTTTGTTCTGAGAACTCACGCAAATACTGTGCAAAACGCACGACATTCGCTTCATCTAGCGCAGCCTCTACCTCATCCAGTACACAGAACGGAACCGGCTTCACTTGCAGGATGGCAAACAAGAGGGCCATCGCAGTTAAAGCGCGTTCCCCACCGGATAGGAGCTGTAGGTTTTGAAGCTTTTTACCCGGTGGCTGGGCTACGATATCTATCCCTGTTTCCAGCATATGCTCTGGATCCAGCAGCATGAGATCCGCTCGTCCGCCTCCGAACAGCTTCGAGAACACCGTACCGAATTGTTTACGGATCGCATCAAAGGTCTGTTTGAAGCGTTTGGACATTTCATCTTCCATCTCACGGATAACTTGGTACAAGGTAGTCTTGGCTTCGACCAGGTCATCTTTTTGTCCGCTGAGGAAGGTATAACGCTCATGAACACGCTGATATTCTTCAATCGCACCTAAGTTCACTTCGCCAAGTGCAGAAATACTGCGTTTCAGACGCTGTACATCCGCTTGTGCGGCAGGCACATCTTCAGGTACAGGATAACGTTGCTTCGCTAGTTCATAGCTTAGCTCGTAGTCATCACTCAGCTTACGAAGAATATTATCAAGTTCAACATCCAGACGACCCACAGAAACTTCAGTTGAACGCAGCTTGTCCTCCACGACTCTAAGTGCCTGACGCTGATCCTTGGTCTTGCCCTCCTCTAGCTCAAGCTTACGGGTTAACGCGGAACGTTCCGCCCGAGCTAGATCCAAAGTACCGGCTGTCTCTTCCTTCTTCAGACGATAACTATTCAAATCTTCTTTCTGTTTCACGGTTTCCAAAGCATTACTAGCCAAATCCTGTTCGATCGTATGTAACAGATTTCGATTCTGGCGCAGCTCTTTATCCTGTGAACCCGCATCTTGTCTTAGACGACGTAATTGCTCCTCCAAGGAGAAGATCTCCTGATCGAGCTTGCCTTCCGAAACCTTCATACTGGTCAGCTTACCTTGCAACTCTTCCTTCGCAGATTCATTCGCTTTACGCGCCGATTCGGCATTACGGATACCCTCATGAGCTTCCTTCTCTTCCTTCTCGAGACGTTCAAGCTCAGCAGAGGCTTGTTTTCGAGTCTCCTCAAGCGCGCGAACCTCACTTTCAAAACCACTACGTTCCGCGCCTGTACTCTCCACTTGTTCCTGCACATGCCGAAGCTCCTGTTCAAGCTGCTTCAAATCGCCAGAAACACGTTGCTCTTCCAGTCTTTTCTCATCACCATCACGGCGCAGGTCCTCTAGCTTCACGCTAGCGTTCTCCTGCTCTTCACGAAGTCTGGCTATGCCTTGCTTCAGCTTAACAATTTGACGCTCGCTCTCTTCGATCTCACTGCTCAGCTGATCCAGCTGGCGTTTACGACTAAGTAAGCTATTGTTCTTCTTATGCTGGCTACCACCAGTCATGGAGCCCCCGGCATTGACTACATCACCCTCTAGCGTAACCACACGATAACGATACTGGCATCTAGCGGCGATACGATTCGCCTGCTCCAGGCTCTCAGCAATAACTACATTACCAAGCAAACTGCCAATAATACTTGCATACTTATCATCGTATCCAACGAGTTCGGAACCAATTCCAACAAAACCTTCAGCATCTTCCACCATTCCACGGTCACTACCGGAAATTTGGCGTGGCCGGATAACATCGAGTGGTAGAAAAGTAGCTCGTCCCAATTGACGTTGCTTCAGGAAAGATATCGCTTGGCGAGACACGCTCTCATTATCCATAACCACGTGTTGCAGCGATGCACCCAGCGCAGTCTCAACAGCCATTTCCAGCTTCTCCGGAACGGAGATGAGTTCAGCAACCGCACCATGCACACCGTTAAGCTGTCCTTTACGGGCTCCTTTGAGAACTTCTTTAACCCCAAGCATAAAGCCATCGAAATCATCCTGCATTTCTTTCATGGTCTCGTGACGGGAGACTTGTGCTTCCCGCTTCTGTTCCCACTTTCTCAGACCAGATTGCGTCTCTTCAATCAGCTTCTGACGTTTACTAAGTTGTTCACTCTCAGTAATATAAGCACCACGAAGATTGCTTAGTTCTTTTCCAAGCTGGGCAATCTTATCTTTTAACCCTTTCTGGTTAGCAGACAACTCTTCATGCCGTGCAGTCCATTTGCCGCTTTCTTCTTCACTGCGGCTCATACGACGTTCCAGATTCTCCTTCTGTTGATCCGCGTAACGAATTTCGTTACGCGCATTCGCCATAAGGTTCATTAACTCCAGGAGAGCACTTTTCAGCTTCTCCTCCTGGCTCTGACTAATACCGTCAGCGACACCTTCGAGTCTTGTCTCTTCCGCTTCGATCTGTTTCCGAAGCTCAACAAGCTTGAGACGGGACGCTTCGAGCTTAGCTTCTAAATCTCCAAGCTCGCGTTGTCGATCCGCAGAACGTTCACCTACAGAACCTAATGTGAGCATTAACTGTTCTCGGTTGCTCTCAAGATTACGCTTGCGTTCCTTCAACACTTCCCCGTAACCTTCGCTCTTCTCATAAGCCTCACTATAACGGAGCAATTGCTCTTGCTGCTTCTCGATCTGTTCTTCTAACGCGCGCAGTTCGGCACGTCCGCTTTCCAGCTTGGCATCATGGGCTGAGACTACAGTAGATAATTCCAGTTGCTCATCCTTTAAAGTTTCGAGCTTTGTGTTACCTTCCTGCCAAGCTGTATGAATCCCTTCAATCTGATGCACATAGACTGAAATTTCCTGATGCTTCAGTTGTTCCCGAAGCTCTTTAAAGCGAATGGCCTTCTCCGATTGATCCTTTAGTGGACCAATCTGATCCTCAAGCTCACTAATCAAATCGTGAATACGAAGCAAATTTTGCTCCGTGTCGTCAAGCTTACGACTTGCATCTTTTTTGCGCGATTTATATTTTACAATACCCGATGCCTCTTCAAAGATGCCTCGCCGATCTTCGGAACGAGTACTCAGAATCTCTTCAATCCGACCCTGTCCGATAATCGAATAAGCCTCACGCCCGATACCGGTATCCATGAACAGCTCTGTGATATCCTTCAGTCGGCAGGATTGCTTATTAATTAAATATTCACTCTCACCACTACGGTGAACACGCCGAGTCACTGTAACTTCGCTGAAATCCAATGGAAGCGTGTGATCCTCATTATCGAGCGTAAGTGATACTTCACCATAATTCACAGCTTTACGCGCGTCACTACCGGCAAAAATAATATCTTCCATCTTGCCGCCACGCAGTGATTTAGCACTCTGTTCGCCGAGCACCCAGCGTATGCCGTCAGAAATATTGCTCTTGCCGCTTCCGTTCGGACCCACTACGGCCGTTATTCCGCGCACAAATTCCATTTCTGTTTTGTCGGCAAATGATTTAAAACCAGCTAATTCTATCCGTTTCAAAAACATACTTGCCTATCACCTCTGACCCATTATACCATAGCGTTTATTCGCCTAAAATAGCTTCAAAATGAAGCTTGGCTATTCTTTCGAAAAAGAGCAGCAACGGTCTGAGCTCCGCCTAAACGCCGGTATTCAGACCTTTGCTGCTCTCCTCCGCTTGTCCACATGATGCAAAATTCAGGCACCATCTTCTTTCAGATGCAACAGTGCAGCTGCTGCAGCCTGCTGCTCTGCTTCCTTCTTCGAGCGGCCGCTCCCTTTACCAAGTGAACGGTTAGTCATTAACACTTCAGAGACGAATTCACGCTCATGCGCGGGTCCCCGTTCTTCAATGATCCGATATTCCAACGTACCCATATTGTGCTGCTGAATTAGCTCTTGCAGTTCCGTCTTATAATCGGTCATCTGCATTTGCAGTTTCCCATCCGTCTCCACAAGTGGAAATACGTGATTATCAAGAAAAGACCGTACAGTTTCCAGTCCTTGGTCAAGATAAAGCGCTCCCACGAAGGATTCGAACACATCAGCCAGCAGGGCCGGGCGAGTACGTCCGCCCGTAAGTTCTTCCCCTTTTCCCAGCAGTACATAACGGCCAAAACCTAAACTCTCAGCGAACTTAACCAGCGAAGGCTCGCATACGATAGCGGCACGTAGCTTGGTCAGTTCCCCTTCAGGTCGATCTGGCAACAGATTGTACAAATATTCAGAAACCGTCAGCTCCAGTACAGCATCCCCTAGAAATTCGAGACGCTCATTATCCTGATGCTGATTGAAACGGTGTTCATTCACATATGATGCATGGGTAAAGGCCTGCTTCAGAAGCACAGAATCGTGAAATTGGATTTGAAGTTGCTGTTGTAACTGCTTCAGTTCTCCTTTCACCGCGCTGTCCCCTTACTGATTATATTTTTTTAGAATAACTGTTGCGTTATGTCCCCCGAATCCAAACGAATTCGACATTACAATATCAAGATCCGCTTTACGTGGAACATTTGGTACATAATCCAAATCACATTCCGGGTCCTGGTTGTCCAAATTAATCGTTGGTGCAATCATACCCTTTTGCAAAGAGAGTCCGCAGATAATAGCTTCTACACCACCGGCAGCACCTAGAAGATGACCTGTCATGGATTTCGTTGAGCTAATAGCTACTTTATAGGCATGTTCGCCCAATGCTTTCTTAACAGCAGCCGTTTCTGATCGATCTCCTACAGGCGTTGAAGTACCATGTGCGTTAATGTAATCAATATCTTCAGGAGAGATACCAGCATCACGGATTGCCATCTTCATGCAGCGAGCTGCTCCATCTGGATCCGGTTCAGTCATATGGTGAGCATCAGCGCTTAGACCATAGCCGATAACCTCAGCATAAATCTTCGCTCCACGCTTCTCAGCATGTTCAAGGGATTCCAGAATCAAGATTCCAGCGCCCTCTCCCATAACGAAACCATCACGATCTACATCAAATGGCCGACTAGCTTTCTCCGGCTCATCATTACGAGTGGACATCGCTCTCATTGCACAGAATCCTGCCATTCCTGTTGGACGAATGGTCGCTTCCGAACCACCGCAGATCATAGCATCCGCGTCTCCACGTTGAATCAGACGGAATGATTCCCCAATGGAATGACTTCCTGTAGCACAGGCTGTCACTGTAGTCGTATTCGGTCCCTTTGCACCGAGGTTAATGGACAGCTGCCCAGAACCCATGTTAGCGATCATCATCGGGATAAAGAACGGGCTAACCCGTTTTGGCCCTTTTTCAAGCAACAGATTATGATTGTCTTCCCAAGTACCAAGACCACCGATACCCGAACCAACAGATACACCGATTCGTTCAGCATCGATATCTTCACCGATCTTAAGTCCACTGTCGCGCAATGCATCTTCACCGGCAGCCACTGCAAATTGTACAAAACGGTCCATTTTGCGGGCTTCCTTGCGGCCAAAAAGCGCCTCAGGATCAAAGTCTTTAACTGATGAAGCAATTTGCGTAGTGTATTCACTGACATCAAACGCTTCAACCATCGATACACCTGATTTACCGCTCATCAGATTATCCCAGAACGTCTCCAAGTCTTTCCCTAGTGACGTAATTACGCCCATCCCGGTTACAACCACTCTATGACTCAAACACAATCACCCCATCTATAGGTTGTATACATTATATTCAGTACTTATATACTGCAAATATACTGCAAATTATTACTATATGAACAGCGATCACCGCATCATTAAAGCTTTCGCGGTTCTGTTATAATCCCTATAAAGCTGCACATGGCAACCTTTAATACATCTTTAATGCTGTATAAATGAGGAGAAGCCCCGCCCAAGTTGGAACGGGACTCTCAATCATATGACTCTAGGTATGAGATTGTATGTACTTCACAACTTCACCCACGGTCGTAATCGTCTCTGCATCTTCATCAGAGATTTCCATGTCGAATTCATCTTCCAATTCCATAACCAATTCTACTACATCAAGAGAATCAGCACCTAAATCATCTTTGAAAGACGCTTCTAATGTTACCTCAGCTTCATCGGCACCTAAGCGGTCGATGACAATGCGTTTTACACGCTCTAATACATCGGACATCCGGTTCACCTCCTCTTTTGGTATTATACGAGATATGAGGTCAAAATACCATAGACCGCAAAAAACGCTTTCCTGATCCCTCACATTTCATCTTTAAAACAGTGTAATTTCTCCCAAGCATAAAACGCCTTCGGCCTCCTTATAAGGACGGTAAGTGTTTTAGCGAGAAATATAAGGATAAGTATAGTGTGAAACTTATACTTTCTTATATT
>NZ_NFUX01000070.1:0-37854 GCF_002264385.1 Paenibacillus sp. VTT E-133280 | reverse complement strand
TTCGATGCTGATTCAGGTACTTTGCGGGGAATCCCAAAATACCCCCACAAAGTGGGGCCTGTGCTTCGATGCTGATTCAGGTACTTTGCGGGGAGCCCCAAAATAACCCCACAAAGTGGGGCTTTTTCTTCGATGCTGATTCAGGTACTTTGCGGGGAGCCCCAAAAAAAGCGCCAATAACCCTGCAGCTGATTTCAACTGTAAGGAGATTGACGCTTTAAGTACCTAGATCATTCTTGCTTACAAAGCAAGATTCATAGTTAAGACGACGCATGAATTTGCGGGAAATCCTGAGTCATATCATCCCCGGAGAACAGATCGTCCAGAGAGCTGAGAGTGCCATCTTCTTCCACCTGATACACCGACATTTTCTCGCCGTTTACCGTCAATTCAATGAAACAGCCCCAGCAATAGAACTGGTGGGAACCAATCTTTCCGATATCTTTAGAGTTACAGTTTGGACACTTCATATAATACATTCCACCTATCCGTTAACAATATTAATGGCTTTTTGTAGCCGTTCTTCGCTCATTGCAGGAACCATTAAAGCATTCTCACCAATGGACATCTCATCAGAACAAGGCAGCCATTTGCGGCCTTCGATCAAATCAGTCACAAGCCCGTCACTGATTTCCAGCGCTCCTATTGTGTTTCCCAACTTTTGGTCAAAATAAACATCCGATATTCGTCCAAGTATAGTTCCAGTTGTAGTCAGTACTTTCAAATCCTTAAGTTTGTTCTTTCCTAATAGAAAAGTACAAGGTATATGATCGGCATCTGTCTTATCAATCGACTCTTTACTACGAATCATGACAGCATCCTCGCCGTAGGCCACAATATCTTTCCATGCCACAAATTTCACATGGCCGCCAAAAAAAGATTTGCTTTCCAGTTCAATACCCGTAATATTCCAGTTTGAATCGAGTAGGATATCGACAATCTTGCCGATTTCATTCCCCTCTTCAACTTCAAATACAGCCAAGCCGATCAGATCTTGAAGTCTCATGGCTGCCTCGGTCCCCTCACTTTGAGTGTACTTACGAGTTCTCAGAAAGCCAAAAGCCCGAATCGCCTCGATACAGATCGAAACCTAGAGTAACTAGTCTCATTTACGTAGGCGATTCAAAATGGTTTCAACTTTTCGAGCAACGTACTCGATTTCTTCAGTAGTATTACCCAAACCAATACTAAATCGAATCGCAGACTCTAAAATATTTTGAGGAAGTCCCATTGCTCTCAGAACATGAGATATTTCCAGGGATCCTGAGGTGCAAGCTGAACCGCTTGCTGCCGCAATTCCCTCCATATCCAGGTTCATCAGCATAATATCTGTCCCAGCCCCTGGGAAGCTCAAATTCAGAATACTAGGTAAAAAATGCTCGGTATTACCGTTAAGCGAGTAACGCTCCTGTCCAATCAGAGAATCCAGCTCCTCGAGTAGTCTACTGCGCAGGAGCTTCATATTCTGTTGACGTTCTGACAGACCCTCAACCGCTATTTCAACGGCTTTGGCAAACCCTGCTGCTCCGGCTAGATTCTCTGTTCCGGCACGTCTGCCGCGCTCCTGAAGGCCGCCATGAAGTCTTGGATGCAGTGGCGCTCCACTCCGAACATATAAACCACCGATCCCTTGAGGCCCGTTGATCTTATGAGCAGTAAAGCTCATGTAATCTACTGGAAGCTCCCGCAATGTAATTGGAAGGGCACCAAGAGCTTGTACAGCATCTACATGGAACAGAATACCCCGTTCTTTGGCAAGCTGACCAATCCCCTGGATGGGCTGAACGGTGCCGACCTCATTGTTGGCATACATTACGCTGATCAACACCGTGTCTTCCTGCAATACAGCCTCTACGTCTGTAACAGATACCCTGCCCGTCGAATCCACAGGAAGATAGGTAACTTTGAAGCCTTCCTTTTCTAGCTCTTCGCAGGTATGTAACACTGCATGATGCTCGATCTGGGTGGTGATAATATGTTTTCCTTTATGGGAAACTGCAGCTGCTGCTCCATAGAGCGCTAAATTATCGCTCTCGGTGCCGCCTCCAGTGAACACCCACTCGTCAGGTGAACAGCCCAAAAAGGCGGCGATATTATCGCGCGCCCCGTTCAATATTCTTTTAGCTGAACGCCCGAACTGATGTACACTAGATGCATTTCCGTATTGTTCTGTCATTATATTCAGCATGACCTTAGCCACCTCGGGATGAACCGGGGTTGATGCGGCGTGGTCCAAATAGATGGATTTCATATTCATTTCTCCGCTTCTAGAGTATAGGAAACTAGTTCTTCTAAGTATATAAGAAGGTATAAGTTTCACCTTATACATTATTCTTATAATTCTCGCTTAAAACGCTAACCGTCCTTAAAAGGACGCCGAAGACGTTTATACTTGCAACTATTAAATTATACCGCGCGAGAAGTGAGTTTTCCACAAGCGAAAGAACACAATATTGTAATCATTTCCCTATGAAAGCTAGGATTATAATAGCCAGTTCTCTTCAGAGGTTACCTCAATGCCATTTTTTCTAAGTAAAGCTGTAGTAACGCCATTTCCCGCTATTTTCTTCCCTTTGAATTCCCCATTATAAATCATACTGCTGCCGCAAGAAGGACTGTTTTCTTTAAGCACTACCATCGTAGCTGATACCTCTTGGGCTTTTGCAAGTGTGATATAAGCACCCTCTAAATACATATCTGTAACATCTGTACCTGATCGATCCACTACTTTAGCCGTTCCTGCCAGCACATCCTCGCCATTCCCACCAATGATTTCAGCTGGTTCTCTAGGCGTTGCGAATCCTCCCAGCAATTCTGGACACACAGCAATAGCTTGATTCTCATTCAAAAGCTTCTGGATTTTCTCATCCAAACAATCCGTACCATTATATCTCACCTTCATGCCAGCTAGACAAGAGCTTACCAAAATCACCAATGAGCACCTCTTTCTTCATTCATTCCGCTTCGTTTATAATAAGAAATATTCCGAGCATAACATGATGAAATTAAGCTGTAAACGGAGTGAACTTCTAATCTACTGACTAGGGAGTGTAAATCATGTGCGGACGCTATACAATAACCGTCACTATGGAAGAGTTGATGGTCAGATATTTTGCGAATGATTCAACCATTATCCACTATGCCCCTAAATATAACACTGCGCCCATGCAGCAAATTCCGGCAGTCATTCATACAGGCTCCAGCAATAAGCTTGGGGAACTGCGTTGGGGTCTGGTTCCTTCATGGGCAAAGGATGACAAAATCGGCAGTAAAATGATCAATGCACGGGCAGAGTCACTACTGGAGAAGCCTTCTTTCAAGCGCTTAGTAAGCTCACGCCGCTGCATTATCCCTTCTGATGGCTTCTACGAATGGAAGGTGCAAGGTAGCAACAAACAACCCATGCGGATCGTGATGCGCGATGGGGGGATTTTCTCCATGGCCGGATTATATGATATTTGGATGGACCCTGAGGGTAATAAACTAAGTACCTGCACGATTATAACGACTACTCCGAACGATCTAATGGCTGAAATCCATAACCGCATGCCGGTTATTTTGAAGCCTGAGAATGAGACAGAATGGCTGGATCGTGGCAATCAGGACATTACCTCTCTAATAAAGCTCCTGAAACCGTATGATCAACAACTAATGAGAACCTATCCAGTTTCCACCGCTGTCGGAAATGTTAGGAATGATACTGAGGAATTAATTGAAGAAGCACAAGCATAAACGCCTTTGGCGTCCTTATGAGGATGGTAAGTGTTTATGCGAGAAATAGAGGATAATTTATAACGTAAGCATATAAATTTTTATATTAAAAAAACATCTTAACCCTGCGGCTTAACCGCAGAGTTAAGACCATCGACGCTCGATCTTAGACCGGCGTCTGATCAATTGATGAGCCATCTGGAGAAATCTATCCGCATACAGCCCGGAGGAAAGATTGTTTCGGATATGCCATTCGCCATTCATCCTAATTCTGTCCCGCAGTGCAGGATCATGCATTAAAGATAAAGCAGCATTCACAGCTTCATCCAGCTGCCCTCTTGTGTATATTTTTCCAGTATGATTATTAATGACAAGTCTCCGAATGCCATCCGAATCCGTAGTAAGAACAGGACAACGACACAACATCGCCTCGGCTACGGCGTACCCAAATCCCTCGAGAATAGAGGTGGAACAGAGCAATCCTCCTGAGTCACCAATAATGCTCATATAATCTGCCATTTGCCCATGAGGAACATTGGAATACGAAATCAAACGTGAAGAAATCCCTGTCTCGGCTACAAATTGTTCGAAACTCTCTTTTTGCTCCGGCTCAAACAACGTATCATCCTGAAAAATCCATAAATAAAGCTCGGGATGGATCGCCAGCAGCCGTTGTCCGATTTGTAGAAACTCTCTCCAGTTCTTATTCGTTTGAATTCGTCCTACCCAGCCGAGGATAGGAAAGCTTTTGGCGGGATAATTGGTATATCCAAACTGATCGCAATCGATCGGATTGTCAAAGCAATATTGAGAAATGGATGGGAATCCACCTTTGAAAAGCGTCTGCAAATGGGTCGTTTCTGGATAGAGCAGCGCATCGGTTAGCTTGTGAATCCGCTCATTAAAATTACTAATAACTTGCTCCGCTTCATCTAACGTCCCCAATCCCTGCACCTCAAAAACAAGCGGCCCCTTGTAACCAAACCCTCTGAACCTCTCCGCTAAGTAAATATCCGTACACACTACAATCAAGTCAAAAGCTTCTCGAGTGAGCAATCCCCTGATCTCGTCATCATTATTGGTAATATAGGTTTGAATATTAGGGATATTTTGTTGCCCTTTCCCAGGGTGTGTGTACAACAAATGACACTCTACACCGCGATCATGTAATGCTTGGCAGCGCACTCGGTTCAGGGTTTGCATGCCGCCGCTCGGGTTGAAGAAGGTGAACAAAATCTTCATTACGATCACTCATTCACATATTATTTTAGGAATAATGGATTTTCAACAAATCATACAAATCTGTGCTTCGAAACAGCTCATTATAGTAGTGAGTTTTGGTCGATGGGACATGTCTATGCCGGAATCCAATCAAGCTATGATCATCCGTATAATAATTGGAGATCGTGTCTCCACCGGTAGTAACCAAAGCCTCCAGCATGTATTCAATATCGAGAGCTCCTATGAAAATTTTGGGACCTAAAACTATCGTGTAGGGAGTGGACAAGTGCTCTAGCGCTCCACAAATCGCGTGCGACTCCACAACTCCTGGCATGTAAACAAACTCAGTTGCAGGATGAGGGATTGAACCAATTAGAGCAGATGGTTGACCCGTAAGTGATAAATCCAGCACCCGGCACTCATAATTGCTATACGTCTGTTCATACAAATTCTCTATCCTCGCTATTTCCTCCGCACCAGCATTTACTACAGGAAATAAAACGGTAATCATGGGAGGAATCCCTCTACGGAATCGCGCCTGATGGCGGGTCAAGTGGTACGAATATCTCCATCTCCGATGATTTTCAGTGGAATGTAACTGTGCAGATACACTAAAGGTAGAGTCCACACGATAATTCACCAGCTCCACGGGGATAAAGCGAATATCACAATGTTCAGCAAGTCTAAGCCAGTAATCATAATCCTCCACCGGCTCCATTCCGTACCCCCCAACAAGCTTCGCAACCTGCGATTTGTACATGAATGAAACACCAATAAGCGAGTAATCCAGCAATCTCTCTTTGGGCTGTGACTGGTAATTTCGCTGAGTAGCTAGTTGATGTTCGTTATGAAGCAGGTTTCCCTCGTTATCTATACTTTGAAAAGAACTATACACGATTCCTAGCTCCTGCGGCCCCTTCACTAGTGCCCCTCGAAGGATTTCGAGAAAACGGGGTTCATAAACATTATCGCTGGAGACCCAACTCAAATACTGAATACTGGGTTCGCTAAATAAAAGCTCAAAGCCCGTATTGAGCGCATATGCAATACCCCTGTTCTGTACATATGGGATAATAGTTACCCTTGGATCCTCGGCAATTATAGATCTCACAAGCGGTTCCATTTCTGGCGCACCATCAATTACAATGATTAGTCGAAATTCGGTGAAGGTTTGGCGCAGAACAGACTCCAGAGCTTGCCGGAGAAATTCCGGCTTTTGGGTATACAAAGGCATAACTACTCCTACATCCGCCATTATTTTTACCTCTCTCTACATTGGAGTATAAAATTAGTATATTTAAATTCCACCTTTGTGCCTGTGTGAATGCCTCTACGAGCTTTTATTGCGCCTAAAAAAAAAGCAACCACCTGTTTCTATCGGTGATTGCTTCTTGATTTCCAAAATCACTTATACAGGTATAGAAAGTGCGGAAATCTGCGTTAATTCAGATTGAAGCACTCTCTGATCGGTAACGAGATTTCCGAACTCGTCCAATCCATACACGGAACATACTACATTTGCTAATGGAAAAGAGGTATCTATCTGAACCTCATATGCGACATTACCTGCAATGAAGAACTCTCTGATATCATAACTCATTGCTGGAACATAATAACCAGTGACATAAAGCGGGGTAAGCGCAAGCGTTGAATACGGAACACCGAAGACCTCGACAATTATCATTGCATTCGCATTACTTGTGTTACGAACACTGACCACTACATTACTTGCTGCAGTACCAGTTGCTCTCGTATTCGTAATAAGACCTGTTGTATAAGGCATTTCCTCACTCCTCCTCTTGGGATACTATCAACTTATTCCATCGGAAGCAGATAGTTGTGAGGCAGGAAGACTGGGGGATTCATGGAATAATAGCATACCTCTCACATTTCCAATTTCCGCCATTTTTCTGATTCCCTTGTCCAAACACAACGAATCTCAATTCATATATATATAGCAAACTAATAGAAGAGGTGAAGCTCATGGCAACAACAACAGGCATCATTACGAACACAGGAACTACCCCCGCATCCAATCTGATCATTAACATCGACAATGACAACCTTAGTTTTTCATCTAACGTAGTCTATCACGTTTACGTATGGAATACTTTGGTTAGTAAGGCTTTAGTCTACTCCAGCTCATTGAATGTTAATGCTAACACCAGCCAGTTACTCGCTTTTAATATCGCAGGCAATTCAGCTTATGAAGTCCAATTTCTCGTAACTGGAAACGCACCGGCAGACACGATTATCACGGTATTCGGAACGGATTCGTCAGGAAACGTCATCCCTCATCAAAGAGTGCTGCAATCCGAACTTACTTTCATTGCTCAGCTGAACCCGTAAGTAACGAAAACTCTATTACGAAAGGAACTTTGTATGGTTAATATTCAACTTTCGCCGAGCACAAGCGCTCAATTCGAGCCCACCATCGCGGTAAATTGGCTTAATCCTTCGGTTATGGTCGCCGTAGCTGTAGATCTTCGAGCAGGCCCTCCCAATATAGGTTTGTACAAATCTATTGACGCAGGTGCCACTTGGACAACAACGTTATTACCGTTACCGGTAGGATTTGCTGGCATCGAAGCACCACATATTGATTATATTTTTCCGACCACCTTCGTAGTATTGGCTCATGCCTTCGATTCAGACGGTCTCAGCGGGTCGATTGTTTCCTACACTTCTGTCGACAACGCCTCTTCATTCAGTCCACCAGTCATCGTGAATCAAGGATTTGGACAGTTTGTGAATGATGATCAGGTGGTCGTTGTCACCGACAAGGCTGGATCAAGTCCCTTTTTTGGAAATGTTTATACTGGTTATACGCATGATTACAACACACAATTCATACCAGGAAATACGATATTCTTCAATCGTTCCCTAGATAGCGGTAATACTTATTTCAGTCCCGCCCTGCTGTCTTCAGTCGAAGAATTTGAAGAATTTCCCGGTATAGCCATTACATTAAATGGGATTGTTGTCGTGGGATGGATCAATCAGCCTCCCGGTAATACTGATCTTAAAATTCGCACCTCCCCAGACGGCGGGGTCACTTTCACCCCAGAAACGATGGTCGCCAGTGTTGTAGTCCCACCAGATCCATTGCCGGGATATACATTTAGATGTCTGACATACCCTTCCCTCGCAGCGGATATTTCTAATGCCCCGACGACGCAAGGTAATGTCTATGCTGTATGGCAAGATTTTCGAGAAGGTTATTCCGATATTTTCCTTGCTACTTCCACGAATTTTGGTGTGGATTGGGGTACACCAATCTCCATTACGGGCAGTCCAGCAGGCTCCCAAAACTTTTTCCCAGCCATCACCGTGTCCCCTGCGGATGGTGCAATATTCGTTACTTATTACACGAATCGAGTCAATCCCCTCAACCTTGATGTTTATCTAGCTACATCTAGAGATGGAGGGATGACGTATACAAACACCCGTATAACGACAACTTCCTTTGACGTCACCGGCATTCCCCTGATTGGGGACTACATCGGCAATGCCATTGTCCCCCAAACAGGCCGTCTAGTGAGCGTATGGACAGACACGCGGACTGGTACAGAGAACATCTGGTTTGGTGATAATCAATAAGCTCTAATAAACTTAAAAAAGCCCCCAAAAGGGGGCTTTTTTAAGTTTATTATTCCATGTGAAATACCTAGATGTAGAACATATAGTTGTCCGCCAAGCTCTCTTCTTTATAATTAATCAAGTCATGAAGAGTCGTGGAATCTAGTACATCAGCGATGCTATCGCGAATACGCAACCATAAATCGCGTTTTGCTGCATCATCTTCTTCAGTAAAATCTACTGGAGAAATTGGGCCCTCTAGCACACGAATGATGTCCCCCGCTGTGATAGCACTAGCCTCACGAGATAAAATGTATCCACCGTACGCACCACGAATACTTTTTACAAGTCCTGCGTTACGAAGAGGAGCAATTAGCTGCTCCAGATAGTGTTCAGAAAGTCCATTTTTCTCAGCAATACTCTTAAGTGAGGTCGGTCCTTCACCAAATTTCAGTGCAAGCTCCATCATAATTGTTAGTCCGTAACGTCCTTTGGTTGATATTTTCAAAGGGGCACCTCTTTCGGTTTAGTTTCTAGTTATTGTATACTATTGATTCGGTAAGTCATGCGTTTGTCATATCAAGGTATTCCGATGATTACTCTTAGTTTATGTTATCATATTCGAAGTCACAAATGAAATGGAAAACGAAACATTTTGCGAGAATGTTCACCCCTGGTGGACATTTTTCTATTCCCAGCCTCTTAATTTAGGGTTTACTGTAGACAGGTATGTTATAATACTTTTTGAGCCGGGTGTTCCATGAATGACCGGTATTTTGGGTACAGAAATGGTGATTACGATGACAAAAGCAAAACAAGACACCCGTGTCGTCGTCGGCATGTCCGGAGGGGTCGATTCCTCCGTCACGGCGCTTCTGCTCAAGCAGCAGGGCTATGACGTCATCGGCATCTTCATGAAAAATTGGGACGATACCGACGAATTCGGAGTATGTACGGCCGAAAGCGATGCAGAGGATGTTCGCCGCGTCTGCGAGCAGATTGATATTCCTTACTATACCGTTAATTTCGAGAAGGAATACTTCGACAAAGTATTTTCTTATTTCCTCGATGAATATAAGGCCGGCCGGACGCCGAATCCAGACGTCATGTGCAACCGAGAAATCAAGTTCGGGGAGTTCCTGAACAAAGCCCTTCAGCTTGGCGCCGATTATGTAGCGACTGGACATTATGCACGTGTTATAGAAGAAGATGGTGTGTACAAGCTACTTCGTGGTGTAGACAACAATAAAGACCAGACCTATTTCTTGAATGCGCTGGGACAGTATCAACTCTCTAAAGCAATGTTCCCGATTGGTCATCTTCCGAAACCGGAAGTTCGGAGAATTGCCGAAGAAGCCGGACTTTATACTGCCAAGAAAAAAGACAGCACAGGCGTTTGCTTCATCGGTGAGCGTAACTTCCGCGAATTCCTCAGCCAGTATCTTCCAGCACAATCGGGTGATATGGTAGATATAACCACTGGAGAAATCAAAGGCCGCCACGATGGACTGATGTACTATACATTAGGTCAACGCCAAGGCCTTGGCATTGGTGGCTCCGGTAATGGCGAACCTTGGTTTGTAGCCGAAAAAGACCTTAGCCGCAACATTCTTTATGTAGTTCAAGGAGACAAGCACCACAGCCTGTACTCCACTAGTCTGATTGCCTCCGGTGTAAACTGGATTAACGGACAAGAGCTAGGTCTTGAGCCGCTAAAATGCACCGCCAAATTCCGCTATCGCCAGCCTGATCAAGGCGTGACCCTTACAGCACGGGAAGACGGAACGATAAACGTAGACTTTGATGTTCCACAAAAAGCGATAACGCCTGGCCAAGCCGTTGTCTTCTACCTCGGGGAGCAATGTCTCGGTGGCGGTACGATCGAATATGCTGAAAAGGTTGTTCCTTCAGCGCAAGCTTAAATTGTATTCTATACAACTGCATCAACTCTAACATACGTAGACCCGAGAAATAGCTGTATTTGATACAGCTATTTTTTTGTTTTGAGAATCCCTTTACGATTTAGTTGTAGTATGTACAGTTAGAATCATCCGATATCCCTTATTTATCTTCACATCCGGAAAATAGATGTATGAAGTACAGTTATATTACCTTTGCAGTTCTAGAGTGAGGTTTTAGTTGTACAAAGTACAATTAGCCAGCTTCAGAGCGGAGAAATAGCTAAGAGACATTTAAAAAGAAAGATAAAAGATGAAAGATAAAAGATGAAAGATGAAACAAGAAACGAAACACCAAACAGAATACATAAAAAACAGCAGTTCAGGAAGCTCTCCCTGAACTGCTGTTCTGAGTTATTTCTTTATTACTGAGCTACTGCAGCTTTATCCGCAGAAACTGCTATGTCATTATAGTAAAGTCCTGTTCCATCACCAATCGCAAAGTTAAGAACACGGTTATTTACCGGAGCTAATACTGCACGATAAAGCGTAGGGAAAACTGGGATCTCATTCACCATAAGCTGTTGCCATTCTTTATAGATCTCTTTACGTTTGTCTACATCAAATGCAGCTTCGGAAACCCCTTCGGCGAGCAAACGATCATTCTCTGCACTTGCATAACGAGGGAAGTTATAGATCGCATCTTTACCGTATAGACCTGATGGGTCGACGTCAATCCCTACACCCCAAGCGCCTTGGTACACATCAACTGTAGGATCATCCTCACCATTTTGACCAATGCGATCATAGAAGGTATTAAACTCTACCATTTCCAAAGTTACATTCAGACCAATCGCTTTCCAGGATTGTACATAATATTGAGCCAGCGGTTCAGCAATATCTCCACCAGTCATTGAAATGAAATTAATCTTCAGCTCACTGCCATCTGGATTCGTTCTAAATTCACCGTTAAGTTTGTAACCAGCGTCATCGAGGATCTTCTTAGCTGCTTCTGGATCATACGCTACACCTGGATTGGAAGCATCATGGAATTCAGGATGGGACGGCGGGATCAGCGTAGTCGCATTCCAGCGCAGACCGTTATAGAATTTTTTACCGACTGTATCATTATCTACAGCAGCCCACATGGCTTTACGCAGGTTCACATCAGCCATTTTAGCTTTAGGATCGGTAGCAACAACTTTTTTCTCTGCATCCCATTTCCCCAGTTTAAATCCAATATACGTATAAGCACGGTCAATCGCACCTAGGAATTCAACGTTTGACATTTTTGCATTATCCGGGAATTGATCAACAGGGAACGCATCCACCAAGTCAACGCCGCCAGATTTCAATTCTTGCACAATCGTTGTAGGGTTGATTACCTTTAGAATTACCTTATCCAGTTTAGGAGCTCCACGCCAGTAATCATCATTCTTAACGAATACTACAGATTCACCAGGAACAATGCTTTCCACTTTGAAAGCTCCAAAGCCAATCGGCTTTTGACGTAATTCAGGAGAAGAGGAAATTTTAGCAACATCCATACCACCAAAGATATGTTTGGCTAACGGATAAATCCATACCCCGCCTGTTAACAGAGAAGGTGTAGATTTCAGGTAAGTAATTTGCAGTTTCTTATCACCCAGTACTTTAATACCAGAAATGGTCTTGGCCTTACCAGAGTGGTACTCATCCATACCTTCAATATTGGTAAAGTCAGAACCGTAACGTGGACCATCATATTTCGGGTTACCAATAACTTCATGCGCGAACAACCAATCTTCTGCTGTTACTGGCTTGCCGTCCTGCCAGTTCACATTGTCGCGAATTGTAAAGGTAAAGGTACGTCCATCCTCCGAGACTTCATACGTTGCTGCACCATCATTTGTATATACATAGTCTTTATCCCATGTTAACAAGCCTTCATCAAACCAATTCAACACTTGTGCATCCGGATCTCCGGAATAGAAGTTCCAGTTCAAAGTACCTTCAAAAGGACTATCGGAAACGAGTCCAAAAGTAATCGAGCCTCCATCAATAGCTTCGCCTTGATTTGTCTTAACATTACTGAAATCTTTAATGTTATAAAGTCCGTCTTCTGCTTCTGGTGCTGTAGTAGCCTCTGCGGTTTCCGCAGGTGCACTGGCACTAGGGGCTGCTGTTGACTCAGCCGCTCCGTTGTTATTCTTGGAGCCACAGGCTGCAAGGACAAACAACATTACAAACATTAATGAAACTAGTAGTGCCTTAGAACGGATGGGTTTTCTCATTTAATCATTTCCTCCCTTATTATCCTTTTCTTTGTCTTGCGTCGGTCGCACGTTTAAGCGCTTGACCCACATTATTTATACTCAACATCAATACCAGGATCAGCAGTGATGCGGGTAACCAGATCCACCATCTGAACTCAAGTGTTTGCGGATTTCTCGCATAGCTTACTAGAGTACCCAGACTGGGTGTACTTTCTGGAAAACCAAAACCTAGAAAGGATAGGCCGGATTCCAATCCAATATTAGCTGCCAAATTCAAGGTCATCGTTACGATAATGATTGAGCTTAGGTTCGGCAGCACTTGTGAGAACATAATTTTAAGATTGGAAGAACCTAAGGTCTTCGATGCCTGAACGTAATCGAGTTCCTTCTCTTGTAGCGTTTTAGAACGAATTAACCTGGCAATCCCCATCCATAGAAAGGCAGTCATAATAAAGGAGAAGGTTAACGTATTGTATTTAGGAACTGCACTTACGAAAGCTATAACAATCATTAGAAAGGGTAGAATCATGAAAAAATCTACAACACGCATCGAAATATTATCTATCGTTCCCCCAAAATATCCAGAGAACAAACCTACTAGAATACCGATGATTCCCGTAAAAAAAGTAACCATAAAAGCAATCGACATGGAATTTCGTGTGCCTATAATTAATTGACCGAATACATCCCGCCCTCCATAATCGGTCCCCAGCCAGTGTACAGCCGAAGGCTTCTCATACAGTGCGAACAAGTCAACCGTAACAATCTCTTTTTGATCTAAAAATAAGGAAATCCCATAAACGGCGGCAATAATCGTAAATAGGAAAATCAGTGAGACCAAAGCCAGCTTATCCCGCACGATCTCACGCCAAACAATCCTGAAGCCTGATGGACTTTTATCTGTTTCCTGCAGCAGAGCTAACTCTGCGCTTGTCTTTGCCATTTTATTCACCTCAAAGTGTTCATCTTCTTATTTAATCCGGATACGCGGATCTACGATACTTAAGATAATATCTGATAACAACGCACCGACGATGGCAGCAACCCCATATAGAAGAACGAGAGCCGTTACTACGCTGAAATCCCGAATTGTTATCGAACTGAGGAACAACATACCCATACCCGGATAACTAAAGATACTTTCAACGAACACCGTTCCGCCGATCAGTCCAGTAATCTCATATCCGAAAAATGCAGCAATTGGCAGTAAGGAATTTCTCAATATATGTCGATTGTAGACGCGCGACTCTGAAGCACCTTTTGCTCTTGCGGTGAGGATAAAATCTTTTTGTTTCGTATCAATGATCTCATTCCGCAAATATTGTACCGTTCCTACCGTTGCAATTAGAGCCATTGATAAAGCAGGGAGTAGCAAATGGTATAACTTACTCCAGAAGTGGCTTAGCGTGCCCGGAACTTCTCCAGGACTAACACTGCCGCTAGTAGGAAACCAATGAAGATGAAAGCCGAAGAGCCATACCATTAACAGAGCGAAAATAAACAATGGTGCGGCAAAGCCAATATAGGTGTATCCAGTAATGAGCCGGTCCAGCCATGAATCGTTATAACGACCGCTAGTAATACCAAGTGGAATAGCAATGAGGTATGTAAGAATCAGTGTGACAATCGCCAGCCAAAGTGTATTCATAAGGCGTTGACCGATAAGCTCTGATACAGGCATTTTGAAACGGAAGGATTGACCAAAATCCCCTTGTATCGCTTTAGTAATCCAATCCCAGTACTGGATGTACCATGGATCATTTAAGCCTAGCTTTTCTCTCATCGCATCGATAGCCGCAGGATCAATATTTGGATCAAGCATCCCTGATAACGCATCTCCCGGCATCGCCTTCGCCATTAGAAAAACAAGAATACTTAATAGAAATATTTGAGGGATCATAATAAGAATTCTACGAACAATAATCTTCCACATATTCTCAACCTTTCTCAGGCAAGGCTACCAGATGAGTCTCGGAAATAGATTTCAATGGATAAGGCATGCCTTGTTCATCAAAATAATTCCGGTGCGCTTGTTCATATTCCTGACTTACTGATTTTCTAAACTCCGTCTGCTTCTCTCTTTGCTTAGGATCAATATCAGGAATCGCAGCAATTAGACGTTTGGTATAAATATGGCGAGGATTGTCAAAAATATCTTTAGCAGTCCCTTGCTCTACATGTCGTCCTTTATACATAATTCCGATGTGATCGCACATATGTCTGATGATTCCGAGATCATGACTGATAAATAGGAAGGTAAGATTCAGCTCTTTTTGTATATCCTGCATAAAATTGAGCACCTGTGCCTGTACAGAGACATCCAGCGCAGAGACAGGTTCATCCGCAATAATCAACTTCGGTTTGAGCGCAATAGCTCTTGCGATACCGATCCGCTGCCGCTGACCACCTGAGAATTCATGCGGATATTTCAGAATATTCTCAGGGCTTAATCCAACCTGCAACAGCAACTCCTGCACACGTCTTTTTTCTTCCCCCGGAGACATCTTTTCGAAATTACGTAAGGGTTCGGCAATAATATCCAGCACTCGTTTCTTAGGATTCAGGGAAGAGTACGGATCCTGAAAGATCATCTGAATGTCCTTGCGGATATTTTTTTGCTTACGTACACCCTTTGAAGCCAAATCCTGTCCTTCAAAAACCACACTGCCGCTAGTAATAGAATTGAGGCCGATAATTGCACGGCCTGTGGTTGTCTTCCCTGATCCGGATTCACCAACCAAGCCGTAGGTTTTGCCTGCTTCAATAGTAAAACTAACATTATCAACTGCCTTGACTACGCCAATTTCCCTTCGAAAAACGCCGCCGTGGATTGGAAAATGAACTGCTAAATTTTTAACCTCAAGAAGTCCCATTGTAGATTGCCTCCTCGTTAGTATCAGGGAAATGAAAGTTATTATGGCAGGTGCAGCGAACAAAATGCCCAGGGCCTACTTCATGCAGCTGCGGATTTTCCTCATGCTCCCATTCCGGAATCCAAGGTGTTCGGGCCGCGAAACGGCATCCTTTACGCGGAAGATTCTGTAATGGTGGAACAATCCCCTGAATCACGTGAAGTCTGGATTTCTCTTCTTTAACGGTTGGTATGGAGTTCAACAATGATCTTGTATACGGATGCTTCGGATTAGACGTTAACGTATAAATATCTGCGATTTCTACGATTTGCCCCGCGTACATTACCGCAACCCGGTCAGCCATTTCACTCACAACCCCTAGATCATGGGTAATTAAGATAATGCCTGCTTGCATATCGTTTTTTAATTTTTTTATAAGTTCAAGAATTTGCAATTGGATGGTTACATCTAGTGCCGTAGTCGGCTCATCGGCGATCAAAAGCTTGGGGCCATTGGCAATCGCTATAGCAATCACAACCCTCTGCCTCATGCCACCAGATAATTCGTGGGGGTACTGCTGATATGTATGTTCGGGACGGGAGATTCCAACCTTGGTCAAAAGATCAATGACCTTCTCTTTTCTTTGCTTCTTCGAAAGCTTGGAATCATGTAGGATGAGTACTTCTTCAATCTGTGAACCGATAATCATGAGCGGATTTAATGCGGATAAAGGATCTTGAAAAATCATAGACATTTCTTGACCGCGCAGCTTGTTGAGCGCAGCAGGAGACATAGTAACGATATCCTGACCTTTGTATTTGATTTGCCCGTCTATTTTAGCCCTTGTGTGCAATCCCATAATTGAAAAGGCCAGCGCACTTTTTCCAGAACCGGACTCTCCAACAATAGCAAGTATCTCATTTTTACGAACAGACAGGGTAACATCATCTACTGCAGCATAATAGTCATCTTCGATCCTGAACGATGTCGACAAATTTTTGATTTCTAGTAATTCTTCGCTCAAATTAATCCCCCTATCGGCAAGAATTCCAAAATTTACACAATGAAATATTATGTAAATTTTGATATAAACAGCATTCTTTTCATGAAACATATCAAAACATTGACTGTTATGATTATTAACACCATTAAGAATAGTACAAGTACTTCCATCGGAATTAAAACTTGTTTCTCCGTAACTTTGTAGTTCATTTTAATTAACTTATGGTAAATTATCAATCATTTCCTAAAAAAAATTTCAATGCATGTGATTAAAAGTAACGTAGACAACAAAAAAACGGCTCTAGGCCGCCTTTTTCTAGGAAAAAAATATTTTGTATGTCACCTTAAATTTATTTGCTTTTTAGCATTAAAATGGAAAATATCTTAGTTGCTGGTGGACTATTGTTCTCGTCGGAGTCTTTGATTGTGACGGATCTTAATTTCATTTCCTTGCTCGGTCGCTTGATAAAAAATACGCTGAGAAATTTCCTTAGGCAGATACTCCTGTTTCACATAATGCCCCGGAAAATTGTGCGGATATTGATATCCTTCATGCCCTAGTGCAGCAGCACCTTTATAGTGTGTATCACGTAAATGTAGCGGTACCTCGGCGGATTTAATCTCATCCATACTTGCCATTGCATTTGAAATAGCCGTATAGACGGCATTAGACTTTGGACTCTCCACTGCGAAAAGAATGGCTTGCGCAATGTTTAGCTTCGCTTCTGGCCAACCGTTATTTCTATAAGCTTCAAGCGCACTTACCGCTTGGACCATAGCCTGGGGATTAGCTAAGCCAATATCTTCACTGCTCGCTGCTATCAGGCGACGAATAAAAGTCATCGGGTCCATCCCCAATTTCTCTACCGCATATAGAAACCAGAACAAGGCGGCATCACTAGAACCTCGAATGCTTTTGTGAAAAGCAGACAGAACATCATACTGCGTCGATTCATCTGCCTTCACAATGGGGCGCCGAATCGACTCTTCCGCCACCTCCAGCGTGATATGCACACTCCCGTCTACCTCCGGAGCAGTAGTTAACGCTGCTAGTTCCAGAGCATTTAAAGCCCGCCGGATATCTCCATTAGCCATGGTAGCAATATGCAGCAATGCTTCTTCATCGACCTGAAGCTCCATGAATCCAAGCCCTCTATCCTTGTCTGCTAAAGCTCTGCGCATCGCGACCAGACTGTGTTCACTCGTTAGCGCCTCTAGCTGAAAAAGGGTAGAACGGCTCATAAGCGCTCCGTTTACGTAATGGAACGGGTTCTCCGTAGTTGCGCCAATAAATGTAATGGTACCTTTTTCTACTGCTGGCAATAGCGCGTCCTGACGTGAACTGTTAAACCGATGTACCTCGTCCAGAAAAAGAATCGTCTTAGAACCGTAAAGTGTTTTATTATTTTGAGCTCGTTCAATGACCTCCCGCACATCCTTCACAGAAGCCTCCACCGCATTCAGGCGTACGAATTCACCTTGTGTGTGGTGAGAAATGATATGAGCTAATGTTGTTTTGCCACATCCAGGAGGTCCATACAGTAAAATCGAAGAGACCTGGTCTGCCTCGATCGCTCTTCGCAACAGCTTCCCCCGGCCTATGATATGTTCTTGACCAATATATTCATCCAGATTCTCCGGTCTCATCCGGTCCGCAAGTAACCGACCGCCCCCGTTGTCCTCTCCCATAGAAAATAAATCCATAACTCCACTTCCTTGCTATATTCTTATAAAAGACAATGTCATCTCCCATTATCATACCATAGACTTATTTTTCACCAAAAATAAAAAGAGCATGATCTCGTCTTAGAAAGGCGGGAGCCATGCTCTTTTTTCAAAATATAAGAAAGTATAGGTTTCACGCTATACTTTATCCTTATTATTTCTCGCATAACGCTTACCGTCCTTATAGGGACGCCAAAGGCGTTTATGCTTGAATGGTACGCTAGCAATTTATTGCCAGCCTCATTTTTGATATGATTTTTCGAATACTCTCTTCCGACAGATGATACTTCTTCTGAAGCTCTGCTACGGAATCGCCTTTTCGATGACAACTGAAAATTTCCTCATTGCGGTTTGCTATCTCTTTCCTCGAACCGCTGTTCTCGCCCCATCTAACCCGCTCTTCCGTTTTCTTCGGGATGTAGAGCAGTTCACCTTGGATGTATCCCTGAAGCTCTTTGAGCAAGCCAGGGGGGAGCACATCCTTCCCATTTACATAACTCAACTTGCATTTCCTCCTTCAACAGGTGTGTTCCTATGCGTCCGTCAACTACTGATAAAGTAATTTCCACGTCACCTGCCTCCTTTCTTCTCCTCATATTTGGAAAAATCCGTAATTTCATTATATAAAAACCTTTTGGTAGCGTCTACATTCGAATTAATTTTTCATTGTTCTTATGGATTTGTGTGGTACTGTCTATGTTAGTAATAAGGAGGCCTGACGGCCTCCTCGCTTTAAGCAGATTTCCGTCTTAGACGGAAACCACCTCGTATACTGAAATCATTTCAATCAGCCTCCTTCCAGAGTGTTCTTGCCCGGCCGGACACTTATTATTAAGCCATACCTATAGGTTAGTTACAAGACCAAGAACAGTTATAACCATTCTCCACCAGTCTTAATTGCCCTCAGAATCGCTTCCAGCCGCCGTTTGCACATAGGAAGGAACTTCCCCATTATGGATCAGCCACAGCTCGTGAAGAGCACGTGTACAGCCCACATACATCAACTTTGCGTCCCATGCCGTTGCCCCGTAATGGTCTTGATCGGCATCTGCTAAAATGACCGCATCAAATTCCAAACCTTTAGATAAATACACAGGTAGTACCGATAATCCACCCTGATATTGCGTCATGCTACCGTCGATCAGATGAATATCTTCAAAATGCTGCTCCAGTTCAGCGTACAGCTCTGTAGCTTCACGCAGACTACGTGTTAGCACAGCCACCGTACGATATTCCCTTCCAGACAGGGACTTCAGTGCCGATTGTATAGTGTTCAAACGAGCATTTCGTTCAGCTACCCGTTCTCCGACTATTTCTCCGTCTCCGTAGGTGATCATCCGAACGGGGTCCCCACTACGAAAGACAGGAACAGCCAACAACGAACTTTCTACTCCCGAGGATAGAATTCCATTTGCGAAGTCTATAATTTCCATGGTTGAACGATAGCTGCGTGTCAGCGCATGATAAGCCGTGTTCTCAGGGGCAAATAAGGCCTGCATCTCTTCCCATGCGTGTACGCCTTTATAGGCATGTATACCCTGCGACAGATCGCCTAGAATGGTAAAGGAATGTCCACGCACGTATAAATCCAGCACTGCAATTTGGAAGGGGGAGAAATCCTGGGCTTCATCGATCACCACATGATCAAAGCGAGTGCCGCCTTCGTTCCCATTCAAAAGATAATAAATATACAACAGAGGCGGTAAATCCTCTTCACGTATGATCCCTTTTTTCAGCCCTTTTGCCGTCTCCTTCAGCACAGCTGCTGGAATATTCTCAGGTGGATCCACCGGCCAATCTTCCGGGACTTTAGCCGCACGAAAGATTTGCTTGTAGATCGTCAGCGGATCATACTTAGGCCATTTTGCACTGTATGATTTTTCTCGCGCAGCACCTTTTTTCTTGCGATCCTTCATAGCTGCAGCTGACGGGCTCTTCTTCAGCTCCATCTCAATCCAGCGATGTATCCGTGCCATTACACGTTCCTTACGCTTTGCTGGCGGATAAGGAGCGTACTCCTCATTATGCCAGCGCAAGATCATGGAGCGGCGCAGTACAGCGCCTTCCCATGGGATAAAATCACCCTCAGGTACCGAGCTGCTTTCCAATAGCTTGATACTGGACTCTATTATTCCCATTAACACCGTTGATCCCTTGAAGCGCCCAGGCGTCTCTTCTGTAATCACAGGCATGCCGCCCGGAGTTTCGAACCAACGGTTCATCGTCTCCGTAGCATCTTGCTCTGGAAGCTCCAGACCTAGTACATTTGCAGCCCAATCCGGGAAGGTGCTCTGGGCAATATTTCCTACACCGAGTTCAGGCAGTACATCCGAAATATAATCCAGAAACATTCGGTTCGGTGCAAAAATAATCATTTTTTCTGCAGAGACCTGATCTTTGTATTGATACAGCAGAAAGGCTAACCGGTGTAGTGCAACTGTAGTTTTACCACTTCCCGCTACACCCTGAATGATCAATGCTGTATTTTTGGCGGCACGGATAATCTTGTCCTGTTCTTCCTGAATGGTCGATACGATATCACGGAGACGATTATCTTTGTTCTCACCCAGGCGATAGACAAGAAACTCATCTGACACCACAGGTGCGTCACTCTCCCGGTTGTACGTATCTGCGACCCGCTCCAGAATCTGCTTCCGGATCACCACGTTGCGCTTGAGGTATACCAGTCCTTCTATCAGTCCCTCAGGAGCTTCATAGGAGGCAGGCTCCGTACCACCGGTAAACGAATAGAACAGGCTTGCTACCGGTGCGCGCCAGTCTATGACTAGCGGACGGTCGCTTACCTGCTCGCGGTCTACGCCGATTTTGCCTATATAGAGTGCCTTCCGCTGCTTCTCATCATTGCCCTGAAAATCAAGCCGTCCGAAATAAGGCTCCTGCCGAAGCTTGGCAAGATCTTTGCGCTTCTGATCACGGTTCGCTTCTAACACCTGTTCCGTATAATCGTGTCCCGTGTACACTGGAGTCTGGTTAAGTTTCTCCAGTAAGGTGTCAATCTCAGTAAGCGCTTGATTCAGCCTGTCTTCTTCCTCTTGATAGGCACTTTGAAAGTTGTCTTCCAATTTCAGTTACCTCCTAAAAGTTTATCGAGCTTAAATTTTCATTCTCCTCATTCCCTCTTCTCACGCAAAAAGGATACCCATTGTAGCATAATCAGCACTAAAATACCAAATCTTTCAAGCGAACATACGACTACAGCACAGCTTGCAAAATAAAGTTAGCTACAAATAAACCCGCAATCCCATACAGCGCAGGAGGTACTTCCTTGCCCTTACCCACCGCAAGCTTCACGATCGGATACGTAATAAATCCAAAAGCCATACCATCTACGATGCTATAAGTGAATGGAATCATGACCATGATCAGGAAAGAAGGAAAGAGCTCTGTTAAATCTCCCAAATCCATTTCACGCACATTCTGTACCATAAGCCCACCAATTACAATCAAGATCGGAGCGATAGCACTGTCTGGAATGTAGGAGAGCAGAGGGAGGAACAGGAATGTCGCCCCGAACAGCAGCCCTGCCACGAGTGAGGTCAGCCCCGAACGTCCGCCTGCAGCAATACCTGCATTAGATTCCGCAGCAGCTACTACAGGACTGCTTCCGAAGAGACCTGCAGCGATATTGGCAATAGAGAGTGCTCGTAAGCTACTCTTGAAGCGCTCAGGACGCCCTGCCATCATAGTCTGTGAGGCGACAAGCCCAATATTTTCAAATACAACAATTAAGAGCAGTAAGAAAACAGCAATCCAGAACACAAGGCTCACAATGCCGCTCCAGTCCATTCCCAGAAATAAGCTTTCATAACCCGTAAATACATGCCCTGATGCCTGCTTCTCAGGCGCGTGTGCCGCTCCCAGCAAGTAGGCTAGACCTGTACCAACCAGCATACTGATTAGTAAACCACCATTGGTCCCGCGGATAAACAGTACTAAAGCGAGTAATAAAGTTACACAAGAAGTGATAACTGCTGGATCACTAAAATGTCCTATAGCAACAAATGTGGTCTGATGCGCAATCACAATCCCGCTTTTTTGCAGTCCTATAAAGGTCAGAAAAAGCCCTATCCCGACTGTAATGGCATGCTGTAGGTTTTGAGGAATCGCCTCACTCAGAATACGATAGAGCGATGTGAAGGCCACGATAGCGAATAACACACCGGTTATTACGACTACAGTAAGCGCCTCTCTCCAACCTAAATTCATAGAATGTACAAGTGTGTATGTGAAAAATGCGTTTATCCCCATCCCTGGTACCACGATGATCGGTGTCTTCCCACCGAAAGCCATCAGTAGACAGCCTGTAATGGCAGTCAATAGTGTAGCCACCATTGCTGGTCTAAGCGGCATACCCGCGTCATGAAGAATGGTCGCATTCACCATCACAATGTATACTGAAGCAAAATACGAGAGGATCCCTGCAGCCCACTCCCGTTTCCAGTCATTCTCAGGTGCAAGCCCTACACTATTTCGCCAAAAATTTGATTTCATGTACTAAAACCTCCACTGATATTAAGTTCCGCAGGCGGATATTACCGGATAATAAGGCTTATAATCAACGGTTCATCCCGGTTTAACTATTATGCCTATTTGTGGTCTGCATCTTGCAGACCCGCCTGTTAACCACAACAAAAGGGCGTACGCAACTGGATTTCAGCTGGTCGCCCTTTTGGTCCATTTTACTACTACTATCGTTATAATTGAAACAGCTTCAGCTCAGCGATTCACTTACACGCTGACGCCTCCAGCCTCAAGCAAATCACGCACGGCAACACTGACCATGATCAGGCCTGCTACCGGCGGAACGAAGGCATTACTAGCTGGTGGTTGTTTCGCTTTACGTCGATCCGGCGCATTCTCCGGAACGATCTTGTCCGTAACATCCTGACGTGGCTTCATTGGCGGCTCCGTTGAGAAAACCACCTTCACGCCTTTCTTAATCCCTTCCTTACGCAGCTTCTGACGAATGACACGCGCAATAGGATCATAAGTTGTCTTGGAAATGTCGGCTACCTGGAATCTTGTAGGATCCATTTTGTTGGCAGCGCCCATGCTTGAGATCATTGGAATTCCACGGGACAGACATTCTTTGATCAAATGAACCTTATAAATAATCGTATCCGAAGCATCGAGTACATAGTCAGGTTTTAATTTGAACAATTCCTCATAGGTTTCTTCCGTATAGAACATGTTGAGCGCAATCGCTTCACAATCGGGGTTGATCAGCTTCACACGTTCTACCATCAGTTCAGCCTTTTTCTGCCCAACCGTGGTGGTGAGAGCATGAATCTGCCGATTCACATTAGTAATGTCTACCGAATCCTTATCAATCAGAATTAGTCTGCCGATGCCGGTACGAGCCAAAGCCTCAACAGCCATACCGCCAACACCGCCGATGCCTAGCACCGCTACCGTGCTGTTCTTCATTATTTCCAGACCTTCCGGCCCGATCGCCAGTTCCGTGCGTGAGAACTGATGTAGCATGAGGTACAGCCTCCTTCAAAAGCTTTGGCGAAGCAGAAATCTGCCTCGCCCGCTTCGATTAGTTAATTATTCTTTTTCTTTCTTCGGTTTAAGCGCCAGCTTAATGTGCAGCTGCTCCAATTGTGAACCATCTACTGGCGAAGGTGCATCCATAAGCAGGTCTGTTGCACTTGCCGTTTTCGGGAATGCGATGGTTTCACGCAGATTTGTACGACCGGTCAGTAGCATAACCAGACGATCTAAACCGAAAGCGATACCGCCGTGTGGAGGTGTACCATATTCGAACGCATCCATCAGGTAGCCGAACTTCTCATAAGCAACCTCTTTCGTAAATCCAAGGGCTTCGAACATTTTCTCCTGCACTTCGCGTTTGTAAATCCGCATGGAGCCTCCGCCTACTTCATAACCGTTCAGAACGATGTCATAAGCTTGTGCACGGATCGCACCTGGATCTGTGTCAAATAGATGCAGATCCTCTTCACGCGGACGAGTGAACGGATGGTGTTCTGCTACATAACGTTTCTGATCTTCGTCATATCCAAGGAGCGGGAAGTCTGTAACCCAAGCGAACTTGAACACATTATCGTCAATCAGACCGAGCTGACGTCCAATTTTAACACGAAGGGCGCCTAGAACGTCTGCTACAACCTTTTTATTATCAGCGGAGAAGAGGAGAAGGTCGCCTTCTTCAGCGCCTGTACGCTCCTTCACAGCCGCAATTTCTTCTTCGGAGAAGAATTTCACAATCGGCCCTTTGAATTCGCCGTCTTTCACTTGAATCCATGCCAAACCTTTCGCGCCATAGCGAGCAGCATAAGGTCCGAGTTCATCGATTTCTTTACGAGTCCAAGTGCCACAGCCTTTAGCGTTTAGACATTTCACTTCGCCGCCTTTTTCGATTACAGAAGCGAATACCTTAACACCGCTAGTAGCAACAATATCGTTCATTTCTACAAGCTCTAATCCAAAACGCAGATCAGGTTTGTCAGAACCGTATTTGCCCATAGCCTCAGCATAAGTCAAACGTTGGAACGGAAGCTCGATATCTGCGCCTACAGTTTCCTTGAACAGACGCTGCATCAGCTTCTCCATCATACCAAGCAGTTCATCTTGTGACAGGAATGAAGTCTCAATGTCGACTTGAGTGAATTCAGGCTGACGGTCAGCACGCAAATCTTCATCACGGAAACAACGAGCAATTTGGTAATAGCGCTCAACGCCGCCCACCATCAATAATTGCTTGTAGATTTGTGGAGATTGCGGCAATGCGAAGAATTCGCCTTCATGCACACGGCTTGGTACCAGATAATCACGCGCGCCTTCCGGTGAGCTTTTAGTTAGGATCGGTGTTTCAACGTCGATGAATCCTTCACTGTCAAGGAAATCCCGGAAAATCTTAGAAGCTTTCGAGCGAAGCAGCAAGGTTCTTTGCATCTCTGGACGACGAAGGTCCAAATAACGATATTTGAGACGCAGAGACTCGTCTACTTCCACACCATCTTCGATGAAGAACGGAGGTGTCTTAGCTGCGTTCAGCACTTCGATATCCGTAATTTGCACTTCAATTTCACCTGTTGGCAGGTTGCGGTTAACGGTTTCCTCATCACGTTTAACAACTTTACCTTTAACAGCCAGAACGTATTCACTACGAACCTTATCAGCAATTTGTAAGGCTTCGCCAGAGTAGTCTGGGTTAAATACAACTTGCACAATACCGCTTCTGTCACGCAGATCAATAAATAGTACGCCCCCGAGGTCGCGGCGGGTCTGCACCCATCCGTTCAAGGTTACCGTCTGTCCAATATGTTCTGGTGTTAACTGTCCACACTGATGACTTCTTTGCATAATTTATCATTCCCCTTCATGGTTAAAAATACATTTTTAATCTTTCTCTATACAGTCACCCTAAGACGTTAGTCAGATGGTCTAAACTAGTGCCTGACCCAGCTCTTCCAGCTTCACGGTGCGCTGCTCCCCTGTGTTCATCGACTTCACGGTAATCACACCATTCTTCAGCTCATCTTCGCCAAGAATCGCAGTATAACGTGCCGACATACGGTCTGCCGATTTCATCTGTGCCTTCATTTTCCGGCCTAGGTAGTCACGTTCTGCTGAGTACCCTTGGCTACGCAGAATATATAGCTGCTTAGAGATTTCGATATCAGCTTCTTCACCGAGAGCTACAAAGTACACATCCAGTGGCTTCGCCGTCTCCAGCTCTACCTTCTGATCCTCCAAAATGAGGAGAATTCGTTCAAGTCCAATCCCAAAACCAATACCCGGTTGATCCGGTCCACCAATTTCTTCAACCAAACCGTTGTACCGGCCTCCGCCGCCCACGGTATCAATCGAACCAATACCTGCTGCTTTATATTCAAACGCTGTATGCGTGTAATAATCCAGTCCTCTTACAAGGCGAGGGTTAATGGTGAATTCCACACCCATGATATCAAGGTGCATCTTCACCTTCTCAAAATGAGCGGTGCACTCTTCGTCCAGACTATTCAAAATGGAAGGCGCATCTGTAAATTTATCTTGATCGACCTTACAATCCAGCACGCGAAGCGGATTACGCTCCATACGACGCTGACAGTCACTGCAAAGGGTATCCTTCATAGGTCTTAAGAAACCCAATAGTTTCTCCCGATAAGCTGCACGGCTAGGTGCGTTACCGACAGAATTGATTTCCACTCTTACATCCTTAAGGCCAAGATCCTTATAGAATTGATAGCCTAAGGATACTACTTCCGCATCAATAGCCGGATCCACAGCTCCAAAAGCCTCAATACCAAACTGATGGAATTGACGATATCTGCCTGCCTGTGGACGCTCATAACGGAACATAGGTCCGATATAATACAGCTTACTTACATCAGGTTCACCGTAAAGCTTGTTCTGAACATAAGCTCTAACGACACCCGCCGTTCCTTCTGGACGAAGCGCCAGATCACGATCGCCTTTATCCTTGAAAGTGTACATCTCGCCTTCTACAATATCCGTTGTTTCGCCTACTCCACGCTCGAATAACCCCGTGTGCTCGAACATCGGTGTACGGATTTCACGGTAATTGAAACGACGGCATAAATCTCTAGCCTTCCCCTCAATATACTGCCATTTCTCCACAGCTCCCGGAAGCACATCCTGCGTTCCTGTAGGTTTCTCGAATCTTTCTTTAGCCACAGTCTATCCCTCCTAAAAAATACCCCTCTAAATCTGCTCTCTTCATCACTTCATCAGGCTAAACAAAACAAAAAATCCCCCGCCCTGTTTATAAAAAACAGGGACGAGGGATTATCATAACCAATAATACACCCGTGGTACCACCCACATTCCGGACCAGAACCATTCTGAATCCGCTCAAAGCGGTTAACGCCCGCCTACGCATAACGGCTACTGATCGCGGCAATATGCATTGCCCACTTTCGCCGTACGTTCTCGGGGAGGTCATTCATTCGCTCATCAACAGAATCCTTGCAGCCAAGCAGAAACGATAGATCATCCATTGTACTGGATATCATCTGAATCTACAGGGGATTCCTCTCTGGCGTTGTGGGTCCTCGAATTACTTGTTCCCGTCATCAAAACCATATGATAAAATCGTATATTTTTAAATTCTACTGAACTACTGTGCTAAAGTCAAGGCAGGAAATGCGAAGCTGAATAAAAAATTCGACAACTTTCAACTTTTGACCTTTAACTTCAACTGTTACAAAAAAAATGACCTGCAGCCGAATGCTGCAGGTCCATCATCATATATTATTAAAAAGGGGGTCATGTCTTTATTATAAACACGCTTTATTAAGGAAACATGTATGTAATATTACGATTATATTACATTCATGAAAGCGGTTTATTTTAATAGATTGCTGTTAATCAAATTGCTCCACAAATGCCCCTTTGCCCCGAAGGGTTTCCACAACCTCATTATAATTCTCTTCTGCGACACTTAGGTCCATCACATAACGAAGTTCACTTAAATCCCCATCTTCGAGCTCACCATCTGCTACATCCGCACTAAGCTGGTCTTCATCCACGCTATAATGGGTCTCAGGTTCATCACGCGTTTCGGAGGCGGCAACACCAGGGGCCAACATAGCTCCAGCTGCCGGAGTGCTACCCGTTCCAAGCGTCCCTACTGTACCAGCGGCTAACGTCGTATTACTAAACGGGGCTATCGGAAACAGAATTCTACGATCTTCCCCAATAGGATCCGTGAGCGGCCATACCTCCAAGCCATCTACCTTATAACTAATCAATGCTATTTTAGCACCTTCTGCTTCATTTTCCGTTCTAAAATATGCTTGGATTTTTCTGGTCATTACCATTACCTCCTTAGATTATAAGACTCAGTGTTATAAATTGCTATTTCAGGACCTTCAAAATTTCACGAACGAAGGCAGGCTCATCTTTCGGGGTACGTGAAGTAATGTAATTACGATCAACTACCACTTCTTCATCTTTAAACTCCGCACCGGCGTTCACAACATCATCTTTTAACGGAGGATAACAGGTGATGGTACGTCCTTTGAGCAAGTCTGCACTGATCAGAATTTGGGGTCCGTGGCAAATAGAAGCGATAGGCTTACCAGCTTCGTTTGCTTCTTTCACAAACTTCAAAATATCTGCATTTTGCCGTAAATTTTCTGGGGAAGAGCCTCCAGGAATTACTATCGCGTCATAATTACCTGCTTCAACGTCAGCTATAGCTTTATCGGCTGCGTAGGAGACCTCCTTCTTTTTGCCCAGTAAGGTCTCACCTTTCTTTAAACCAATAATGTCAGCTTGATGTCCTGCCTTTATAACTTCATCGTAAGGGACCTTCATCTCAGAATCTTCAAAATCATTAGCTAGTAAAAATGCAACATTACTCATGTAATAAGTTCTCCTCTCTGCTTGTGCAAATGATTAGGTACTTATTGATCTTTCTTGTCGTCTATTACCCTTATCACAATGATTTCTAACCTCTAATCAGAAAATATCCCCGGCTAACCGCATCAAAAAGCCGCCTCCACCACCCATTTCAGGTACGCGGTAAGCGATTACGGCTTCTTCCTTTAGTCACCTGAGATTCAATTTCATCTTCCGGCTTTTTGGCTAATGCATAGGCTTCTACGGGACTCCCTGTCGCTAGTACCGGGATACTTCTCCATACCCATGCCTTCTGTGAATGTCTCATTGCTAAGCTCCTTGCATCGTGCGGGATAACTGTCTACCTTTAGTTTATCCAGCTCCAAGAGGGTCTATCCGCGCAAGTATCTACTTACAACACAACAGAAACAAGCAGACTTTTAGGCACAGGACACTTGTAGCCATCAGAAAAAGGAGGCTTACTGGAATTTAGGCTATACTGTTTGATCCGGGTTTGTGCTCCCCCAATGGGTTCGCTTTTGCTGAGCGCAATATGTAGAATAGGCGTATCAAGACAACTGTAGCGAGGTGGAAATAATTAACAGCATGGATAAAAGAGTGCTAGTCGTAGACGATGAATACTCTATCGTGACAGCAATCGCCTATGCACTGCGGCGGGAAGGCTTTCAGGTCGAAACGGCCGCTGACGGCGAAGCCGCGCTTAGGCTTGCCGAATCGTTCCAGCCGCAAGTGTTCGTACTAGACGTCATGATGCCAGGGCTGTCTGGTTATGATGTGTGCCGTCGGCTGGAGAACCGGAGAGGGATTGGCATCCTGCTGCTCACGGTCAAGAACGACATTGTAGACAAAGTACTTGGTCTGGAGCTGGGGGCTGATGATTATATGACCAAGCCGTTCGATATTCGGGAGCTCGTCGCCCGAGTTAGAGCGCTGCACCGTCGTGTCGAGAAAAGCGTGGAACATGCTCCCTCCGACAGTCCAATCATGATTGGTGCGGTGACAGTGAATCCGTCACATCGAGACGTACAGGTGGCGGGTGAGAAGGTGGGTCTGACGCCCAAAGAATTCGAGCTGCTACACCTGCTCGTCCTCCATTCGGAACGGGTATACACGCGCGAGGAACTGCTGGATCTTGTCTGGGGGCTCGACTATGACGGGGGCACACGCACGGTCGACATTCATATACAGCGCATCCGTAGTAAGCTTGGCGACAAAGGTCAACATCTGCTCCAGACCGTATACGGAGTAGGTTACAAGGCCACCCGGGAGTCCGTATGAAGGTGAGCTTACGATGGAAGTTCTCCCTGCTGCTCGCTGGCCTCCTGTTGTTCACGGTGAGCGTACTTAGTGTGCTAGTACTACGCAGTATCCGTCACAACCAACGCATTGGACTAGAGCGTGAAATGGCGGAGATGACGAACCGCGCCGAATTGACGGTGAAGATGAGCTACTTGTCCGGGGAACAGGTTAGCTTGAAGGCATTCATGAAATATCGTGGCATGGATCTTTCCAATCGATTAGGGCAATCCAACGGACTGCACGTCCGCCTGTACGATGAGACCGGTGTCGAGATCGGGAATTCACTGCCTCTCGTTCCTTCCCCTGCTCTGCCGGATGCGATGCAGTATGCACTCCAGGGCAAGATCGCTTATTCGGACGTTCAGGACGTGCTATATTATTTCACACCCCTCATGTTCGAGGAACAAATGATCGCTGTAGTTGAATTCCAGAAACCCGTGGGCGAGCTGCACGCCTTTTACCGGCAGACAAAAACAATGTTCCTCCTATCCGGCTCCATCGTTCTGTTAGCCAGCTTCCTGCTTGGCTTCCTCTATGTCTACCGACAATCTAAAGCTATAACTCGGCTCAAGCAGACGGCGAACAACATTGGAGCAGGAGCGTATATTGATCATGCACCGCTAGTCCGTAAGGATGAACTTGGCGACTTAAGCGAGGGCATTTATAGGATGAGCCGTGAGATTGAATCGAGCATGAAGAAGTTAGAAACGGAGAAAGCGAAGCTATCGCTTGTCGTAGACAAGCTGCAAGTGTTGGAGCAGCAACAGAAGCAATTCATTAATAATATTAGTCATGAACTTAAGACACCTCTCACTTCTATTACTGCATATGCCGATCTACTGGAGCTGTACCCAGATGATCCTTTACTGCTTCAGCAAGCGATTGAAAGCATTCGCAAGGAATCGTCTAGACTACACAAGCTAGTGGAAAACGCGCTGCGCCTTGCCTCACTCGAGAAGTACGAATTCGAATACCAGGCTGAAGCCGTGTCACTTGATATCGTGCTGGACGAGCTGGTCTCTCTGATGAAAGGCAAGGCCGACAAATTCGGACTAACCTTTCAGCTTCACACAGTACCAGCCACCATATGGGCGGAACGCGAGAGTTTAATACACATCTTCGTTAATTTGCTGGACAACGCGATCAAATACAACGTCCCCGGTGGAAGCGTCAATATTCGATTGTATACCGAACAGAATCAGGCAAAGGTAGAAATTGTTGATACGGGAATTGGCATTCCTTCTGAATCCCAGGAACGTATTTTTGAACCCTTCTACACCGCGAACAAGGCGCGTTCAAAAGAAACGAGAGGAAGTGGCTTGGGACTTGCTCTCGTTCAGCAATGGGTGGAGAAGCAAAAAGGAATCATACAATTGAAACGGTCGGACACCACTGGAAGCATGTTTGAAGTACAGTTTCCTCTCTATCATCATGATTCTGTATAAGTCCAACTTCTCCCTCCGCCAAGTCTCGGTACGTTTACAACTTGGAAACAATTCGAAATATTGTGGAGACATCCTGTTGGTACACTCTTATCAGATTTATAACACAACTTAGAAGGAGATACATCAATCATGAAGATGAAACAAATTGGGATCGTAATACTAGCGGTTGGGATCGCAGGCTGCAGCAGCACAACACAGAATAACGGCGGGGGAGCAACTAATGAACCGCCAGTTACCGTCATCGACAAGAACAAGCCAGAGAAGTCTGATTCGCAAACCGATAAATCAATCACCATGGATCAACTCGAGCGGCTTGACGGCCTGTATGCGCAAGATTGGCTGAACGAGAACGAATTGTTAATTGCCCAGACGAATCCGGACGCAAAGAAGATTGATTCTGACTCCGGTCCGATGAAGCCTGCCCAGCTGTACATTTACAATTTGAAAACGAAACAGGTCAAGGCGCTGAAACCAAGCGAAGACCGCGTGCATGAGAGTCCGATAGTCTCGCCGGACGGCCAATATGTCTTTTTCCATGAAAATACCTCGTTCATGATGGACGGTGGCCGCGGTGTCCTTGTACATGTGCCAACCGGAACTAGCCGACTAGTCACGGATCAGGATAAGGGCGGACAGGAATGGGGCCAGTGGACAGACTCCAGTCATCTGATCGTCGGCAACGGTAAGGGTGCTATTCTACAGGTTGGGACAGACAGTAAAGACGAGTTATTGCTTAGCAAAGATAAAAACATCATATTCGATTATGCAGCAAAGACCGGAAATACGCTCTTCTACGTCAACCCTAGTCTTGATAACACATTGTCGGCCTACAATCTGGAGACGAAGAAAGAGACGATCGTGGACAAATCCGTCTGGAGAATGTCGCTGTCACCTGACGGCAATCAGTTGGCCATGCTGAAGAGTACGGGGGATACGGAACGCACGCTGTTCCTCATGAACTCGAACGACACCTCGCAGCAGACTAAGCTCACCGTGACGACTCAGATGTACGCCTTCGATTGGTCCCCGGATAGCTCGTACTTGGCGTTCGCCGTGTATAACAAGGACAAGGACGGCATGAACGGTGTCTACGTTGCGAATGCAAAGACCGGCAAGATCGAGCAGCTCGGAGATTTCCAGGATGTCGCAACCGTCGCCTGGAGCCCTTCTGGCAAGCAAATAATGGTCTCGACGAGCACATTTGTGGATAACAAGCCCAAGCTGACGACTTATCGGCTTATGTTGAAGTAAGTAGGTCAAATTTCAAAAAAATGACAGCGAAATGCCAAATTAAAATCACTATGTTGATTACACCAACGGAGAACGGATATTACAATAACAAAAAAAGCGTCCAACATATTAGTCATGACTAATTATGTTGGACGCTTTTAAAATTTGATTTTTTTGATGTTAAGGTCCTAATAAATACAGAAGCAATTTTCGACAATTTCTTATTAACTGCGACTATCTAGAATAAGAGTAACCGGGCCCCAATTGGTCAGCGATACATCCATCATCGCTCCAAATACGCCCGTCTCTACCTGAAGTCCTCCAGCTCTAAGCTCTTGGTTAAAATAATCATAAAGTCGCTCGGCCTCCGCAGGTGCTGCTGCTCCCATGAAATTCGGCCGTCTCCCCTTACGGCAATCCCCGTAAAGAGTAAATTGGGACACTGAAAGAATAGCTCCCTCAGTCTCTGTAACACTGTAGTTCATTTTACCAGCATCATCTTCAAAAATACGTAGTCCTGCTATTTTATCCGCCAAATATTTGGCATCCTTTTCTGTATCTTCATGCGTAACGCCAACAAGCAGCATCAAACCTTTGCCAATCTCTCCGGTCACTGTCTCATCCACGGTTACTTTGGCGTCCTTACAACGCTGTACTACAACTCTCATCGTACTACTCGCTCCTTGCCCTATTGCATGATCCGATTCACTGTATATACATCCTTGACTCGTTTCACTTTATCTACAACGGATTGCAGATGCTCCGTGTTACGAATGAGAATGGTCATATGAATCATTGCCATTTTATTCTTGTCAGAGCGCCCAGTGACTGCAGAAATGTTCGTTTTACTCTCGGAAACTGCCTGCAGCACTTCATTGAGTAGTCCATTACGATCATGGCCTGTAATCTCAATATCCACACTGTAGTTCGCTTCCATCGTACCTTCCCATTCTACTTCAATCACTCTTGCCGCTTCTTCTCCATCACCTTCACCCGGAATGTTAGGACAATCCTGGCGATGTACAGATACACCCCGGCCCCGTGTAACATACCCTACAATATCGTCACCCGGCACCGGATTACAACATCGTGCAAAACGAACGAGCAAATTCTCAATTCCTTTTACACTTACGCCATTGGTGGGTTGATTACGTTTTTCGCCGGAAGACTTAATCTCTTTCATCTCTGAGGTGAGCTCTAAGTGATTAGCGGCTTCTTCCTGCTCTCTGCGCAGCTTCTCTGTCAAACGGGAAGCAATCTGCGATGCGGTAATTCCACCAAAGCCAACTGCAGATAACATATCCTCAACATCATTAAAAGCGAATTTCTTCGCAGCTTCTAATAGTTTCTCATCGGAAATCCACTCAGAAACCTCGACATTCAGACGCTTCAGCTCACGTTCAATCGCTTCGCGACCTTTTTCGACATTTTCCTCACGTTTTTCTTTTTTGAACCATTGCTTAATTTTGCTCCGTGCATGTGAGGATTGGGCAATCTTGAGCCAGTCGCGGCTTGGTCCGTAAGAATGCTTAGACGTCAGTATCTCAACGATATCGCCTGTCTTCAGCTTGTGATCCAGCGGCACGATTCGCCCGTTCACCTTAGAACCGATTGTGCGATTCCCCACTTCCGTATGAATACGGAAAGCGAAATCAAGCGGTACAGAGCCCGCAGGAAGCTCAATAACCTCGCCTTTAGGCGTAAATACGAACACGAGATCCGAGAAAAAATCCATTTTGAGTGATTTTACGAACTCTTCGGCATCCTTAGCCTCATGCTGCAGCTCCAATATTTCCCGAAAAAAAGGCATCCGATTCTCTGGATTCACATTATTGCTGGTTCCTTCTTTGTATGCCCAGTGCGCTGCGATCCCGTACTCAGCCGTGCGATGCATTTCCCAAGTGCGAATTTGCACTTCAGTTGGCTCTCCACCAGGACCTACCACTGTAGTATGCAAAGATTGATACATATTCGCTTTGGGCATAGCTATATAATCTTTGAATCGACCTGGCATTGGCTTCCAAAGGGTATGAATAATTCCGAGGGTTGCATAACAATCCTTGATATTATCCACAATGATACGGATGGCCAATAGGTCATAGATCTCATTAAACTGTTTGTTCTTCGTACTCATTTTGTTATAGACGCTGTAGATATGCTTCGGACGGCCTGAAAGATCACCTTCAATGCCCATTTCATCCAGCTTGGCACGAATACGGCCAATTACACTGTCGATAAATTGCTCACGTTCTGCCCGCTTCTTATGCACCAGATTAGCAATGCGATAATACTGCTGCGGATTCAAGTAACGAAGCGCAATATCCTCCATCTCCCACTTAATCGCGGAAATCCCCAGTCGATCAGCCACAGGACAGAAAATCTCCAACGTTTCGTAAGAAATACGACGCTGGCTCTCTTCAGATTGATACTTTAACGTACGCATATTATGCAGGCGGTCCGCTAGTTTGATAACGATGACCCGGATATCCTGAGCCATTGCAATAAACATCTTACGGTAATTCTCGTTCTGCTGCTCTTCCTTTGAGCGAAAACGGATGCGTTCCAGCTTAGTTAAGCCATCCACAAGCATCGCGCAGGTATCGCCAAATTTCGCGCGGATTTGTTCCAATGAGACCGTCGTATCTTCCACAACATCATGCAAAAGCGCCGCAACAATAGATATAACATCCATTTGCATATTGACGACAATATCTGCCACCGCCAGCGGATGCAGAATGTATGGCTCCCCCGACTTGCGGATCTGCCCGTGATGAGCCTGATCGGCAAATTCATAAGCTTCCCGGATGCGGAGAAGATCTTTATCTTTTATATAGGCGCCAGCCTTATCAATTAATCGCTCTATGCCCATTCTCGTCGTATCCGTTTCCTTTCTATAATAAAATGAACCCGCAATCATTCTGAAATCTGCAGGTTCCAATCATTTCGCAAGCAACTTACGCTCTTGTTCAAAGTTGTCTATAATTATGACGCTTACGAAGGATTACGTCAACACTTGCCATCTCATGGTATTCAAGAAGTAAAAGATATGAAAATCGGACAAATTAATAACACTTGTGAAAATGTTGTTGTAAAAATGTCCCGTTCTATTTAATCTAGTAAAGGCGGATTTTCGCTGGACAACATCATATCCATTAAGAAAGAGGAGTGAACTCCATTGCAACGCGAAATTCAAGTTAATGAAAAACTTCCATGGGGCCCCGGTTTTCTATTAAGCCTACAGCATTTGTTCGCCATGTTTGGCAGTACAGTGCTAGTGCCTAACTTGTTCGGGGTTGACCCTGGCATGATTTTGCTGATGAACGGTATCGGCACACTGCTATACATTTGGATTTGCCGTGGTAAAATACCTGCCTACCTTGGCTCCAGCTTTGCATTTATCGCCCCCGTATTATCAGTACTTGCCGATCATAAAGATGATCATATGAAAGGCTATTCTCTTGCTTTGGGCGCTTTCATCATCACTGGTGTTATCTTTGTGCTCGTTGCTTTAATCATCCGTTATGCTGGAACAAAATGGATCGATGTTGTCTTTCCTCCAGCAGTAATGGGAGCTATCGTAGCAACGATCGGACTTGAACTTGTGCCTGTTGCCGCGCGAATGGCAGGACTTATTGCCCCTGAAGGTGTTGCAGTTGCAGACTGGACTCCAGATGGCAAAGCAATCACGCTTTCTATGGTGACACTGGGCGTAACCGTAATTGGAGCTGTACTCTTCCGCGGTTTCCCAAAGATCATTCACATCCTCATCGGTATCGTAACTGGTTATGGTTTAGCTTATATTATGAAAATGGTGGATACGGCTGCAATATCTAATGCGAATTTTTTAGCGCACCCTACCCTTGTTACTCCATCCTTCGATTGGAATGTTATCCTGACTATCATCCCAGTATCGCTAGTAGTAATCGTTGAACATATTGGACACTTACTTGTAACCAGCAATATTGTTGGCAGAGATCTGGCTAAAGACCCTGGACTTGATCGATCTCTGATGGGTAACGGGATATCTACAATTATCTCCGGTTTTATCGGTTCTACTCCAAATACAACCTACGGTGAGAACATCGGGGTTATGGCATTAACTAAAGTTTATTCTGTATATGTGATCGGTGGCGCAGCAGTGATTGCAATTCTGCTATCGTTCTCTGGTACTTTCTCCTCCGTTATCGCTAACATACCGACACCTGTAATGGGCGGCGTATCACTACTGTTGTTCGGTGTAATTGCCGCATCCGGTCTGCGAATCTTCGTAGAGCAAAAAGTTGATTTTTCCAAAGCTACTAACATGATTATGGCTACGTTGGTGCTTGTTGTCGGAATTAGTGGTACAACCCTTACTATGGGTAGCGTAAAACTCAGTGGTATGGCTCTAGCTACAATTGTTGGTATCGTTCTAGCCTTATTCTTCAAACTCATTGAAGTTCTTGGACTGTCAAATGAAGGTGGAGAAAGCGATAAAGCAGCTCACTAATTTATTTATGAATTAATCATTCAAAAAGACTGCTTCAGATCCATTTTATGGATTGAGCAGTCTTTTTTTGTGTCTCTTTTGACCAAAAAATTGAAAAACAGCAACCCTCCGCAAGTAGTGACAGAGAATTGCTGTTGTTTGCACTTTTCCACATGATTCGATACATAAATCCCGATTTATTTCCCGGGAAAAGACAATTATATCGTATTAATCTTCGTAATCAACTAATGTCATAACTTCAATTCCAGAAAGCTTATTACGTCCAGCAAGCTCAACCAATTCAATCAAAAACGCTGCGCCTACCACTTTACCGCCAAGCTGCTCCACAAGGCTAACCGAAGTAGCTATAGTACCTCCTGTTGCTAACAAGTCATCAGCAATCAGTACATTTTGTCCAGGCTTAATGGCATCCGTGTGAACAGCAAGTGTATCTTTACCATATTCAAGATCATATCCAACCTCGATCGTCTCATACGGCAGTTTACCACTCTTACGAATTGGCACAAAACCTACACCCAATGCATATGCGAGAGGTGCGCCAACTACAAAACCACGTGCTTCCGGTCCAGCGATCACATCGATTTCTAAGTGGGATACAAGTGCTTTCAGGGCATCGATGGCCTGGCGATATGCATCACCGTCTTTTAGCAAAGTGGTGATGTCTTTAAAGCTAATACCTTCTTTTGGGAAATCAGGAATCACGCGAATACTATCTTTAAAATCCAAATTTTTCATCTCCTAAAAGTTTTGTTAGCATAGGCTACTTTGAGTTCG
>NZ_NFUX01000126.1:0-8625 GCF_002264385.1 Paenibacillus sp. VTT E-133280 | reverse complement strand
AGCTAACTCCGTAGGCATTGAAGGGAGAACAAGGTTCTGAAGAAAGTCATTTTATCTTTACTAGGAGCTGCAGTTATTTTCACAACAGCTGTACCAAGTACTTTTGCAAGTGAGGTAAAACTGGAGAGTGAAGTGAATCAGGTACTCGGGACACCTTATTTATGGGGTGGAACCACTAAGGCAGGATTCGATTGTTCCGGATTCATCCTGTATGTACTAAAAAAGTTTAATGTGGATGATCTTCCACGCACTTCCCAGTCACAAGCTAAAGTAGGGACACCCGTTGCAAAAGAGAACTTACGATCAGGAGATTTGGTGTTTTTTAATACCTTTGGTAATGGTATCTCCCATGCCGGAATTTACTTAGGCGACGATCAATTCGCCCACTCCTCAAGCAGCAAGGGAGTAAGCATAAGCAAGTTGTCCGAAAGATACTACAAAGATCGTTATGTTACGGCTCGGCGTGTAGTAGATAAAGAGAGTTATCTTAGTATGGTTAATTAAGTAATAGGTGAGGGGGTATCCAGCAGCCATATATGGCTGCAGGATACCCCTAGTTTTTTAGAAGATCCCAGAACGGTCTGTTTTCTCATTTCCCTAATCCCACAGATTCCTCCTCAACATACAAAGGAGTCCCCTATATATCATGGGGACTCCTTTGTATGTTGGTCACTAATATCTTTTCAAATGGATATAATCATATGTTTGCTCTAGGGTATGTATGTGATGTTCTTATAACCTAATATCAATAGTTTGCCCACGATATTCGTCCAGTATATTTGCCTTTGGGTTTTGAATGGGTTCTTTAGCATGCTCGTGATTGGTGATTTTTTTGTCTCCTGTTCCCGTATGCATTCCATCCATTCCACAGTTCTTTGGCATATTAGCTGAACCTGATAATCCACTTAACCCATTCATATAATATTCCTCCTAGTAGTATAATTCAACTCTTTAATACCCTCTCATGGTAACACTTAAATGTACATTTTATATGTGGTAGGTGAGTAGAAGCCCAATTTCTTTTGGTTGGACAACTTGGAAGAAGTCTACACTCTCACTCGGATTCGTTAATTATTTTTAAAAAGAACATCATATCTTCATACTTTCTCCAAAATGTATTGCTATACTGTGAGGAGATTAAGAATGAAGGTATTGAAAAAAGGTGTATTAACAGCTACATTATCTGTAGCTTTTTTAACATTAACAATCACCAGTCCAGCTGCTTTAACGCCAGCGACACAAGCGGCACAAGCGGTAAAAGTAACTTCAATTGCAGTCAAAGGCCCTTCTAATCCTTTAAGGCCATCTGAAACCTTTCAGCTGAAGCCCACCGCGGTGACCTCACCCAAAGGCGGGAAAATAAAGATAACCTATTCTTCAAGTAATTCTAAAGTAGCAACGGTAAATGCAAGTGGATTAGTGACAGCGGTTGCTTCAGGAAAGGCTACCATTAATGTAAATTCAGGCGGCAAGAAAACATCTGTAGTAATAAATGTGGTAACTTCTGATCACAAACACTGATGCTTAACAAGAGAATTATGAGCATGATGCCAGTAAAATTATAAACTGAATCCCAGCAGTTCCTGATCCCTGGAAATAGATTGGCCAGAGCAAAAGATGTAATATTAAACGGCACTAAATGTAAAAAGGAAGGTAGTAAATTTCATGAATAAAAAAGTATTTATGTCCACGGCTATAGCGATAACTTTGATTGGTGTAGCTTTGGGCACCTATACAATCGCTGACAGGGGAAAAACTGAGCCGATTGGTGAAAAGCTAGCCCAAACAAACGATATTAAAAAATTGGTGAATGACTACAGCATGGGTAATGCCAAAGCCAAATCGGCTTCGATTACATCAAATCAGCTGACAGTGACAACGGATAATGATCAAAAATTGACCTACGGCCTGCCGAGGGATGAGTTTTTCGTTTCAATTGCGCCTTACGTTAGCCAAACACATCCCTGTGCCATACATAACCTGGCTGGGTGTCAGGGAGAAATGGCGAATACATCATTTAATGTCACCGTAACCGACCACAATAACAAAGTGGTAATAAAGGATGTTATTAAATCCCATGACAATGGTTTTATTGATCTCTGGCTACCGCGAGACCAAACGTTTCACGTAACGATTGATTACGATGATAAGAACAGCACCTCTTCCTTCACAACATCGGAAGGGGACAATACTTGTATCACTACGATGCAGTTATCGTAAAATCTACAAGTGGATAGGACTCCGGAACTCTAAAAATAGGGCGCTCCAGTAGCCACTTGGCTTGGGAGCACCCCTTTGGACTTTTGGGAACCGATAATATTTCATTCGCACCGTCTGCAACACTATCTGATTATATTGGAGATCACCAGACGCTGATCAATTTCCTGAATTAATTAAAAAAATCAATTCTTACATAAGCGTGAATAAAAAGGACAATCCTGATTAAGGGGGGATGCTTAGGAGGTGCAGTTTTCATGTCCCCTTACACAATTCTTTTAAAAGATTTTTTCGTAACTTATCAATAGAAGGGGTAGCCACATTACTCTTTTTGATTAGCATATCAAATTCTTCCTGAAGGCAGATCATCTCGGGTTTTGCTGCGGCTGTATGCTTTGCCATGGCTGTTTCAGCAAACTTTGTGCCCATGATAATTTTAAAAATTGGGGCAATCATAAAAACGGGAAGTTTTAAATAGTGAAGTTTTGAAGGTGTGATTTTAATGCCTAATTTAGTCAACACAGCAAAGCCTTCTTTTATCCCCAGAACCATTAATTTAATATCTGCATATGATTTTGCCAAAGCAAAATTATTACTATTATATTTATAAAGAGCGTTACCGATACTTGTAACCATTGCCACATGCGTTTTCTGCCACATATCCATGTTACTAGTTACAACTGATGAAATACCGGCATTGTTAAAAATATCTACTATTTTTTGTAGCCTTTCGGTTTTTTGGCGACTGTATTCTGAAAATGTAGTGGTCTGAAAAGCCCGCATGAATCCCTTGCCGATAAAGTAATGTACCCGGCCGTCTACACGTTCTCCTCCTGCGGACGGAAATCCTAGCATCAGGCGGTCACTACCCACTGCATGAACCCATTCGTCATAACCAGATGCTGTATTGACTACAAAGACAATATTTTTTGATTTATTTTGAGAAAGTATCGGCAATACACTGACTATCTGTGTTTTTTGCATTACTACGATTATGTAATCGAAAATATTGTCTGGCAACAGATGTTCAATCAAATTTACCTTTGCAATTTCTTCTCGGTTGTTGCCTGAATTCACGAGAATCATCCCGTTTTTTTTCAGGTCAACAAGTCTTGTCCTCCTTGCAAGGACAGTGATATCATATCCTGACAACGCAAGTCTCCCAGCGAAAATACTCCCGATTGTGCCTGCACCATAAATAAGAATTTTCAAGTGATCTCTCCTCTAAAAGTAATTAGTAATACCAAAGAAATAATATCAGCATATAGGACTCGCTGGTAAAGTATCACTGATCGAATTGGCCAATGTGCTTAACCTGGATAAAAGTACAATGAGCAGGACTGTAAATAATCTTGTAACCGATGATTGGGTTGAACGGATTACGGACCCAGAAAATCGACGTTATGTCCAACTAAGGCTAACAAAAAAAGGGTGGATACTCCATGAGAATATAAATTCCGTACTTCATTCGTATTTCGGGAGTGTAATGAATGATATTCCGGAGAACAAACGAACACAGGTTGTAGAGAGTCTGGAACTATTAATTAATGCGATAAATAAGAATAACTGCTGTTAGCCATTCGATGGGAACTTATATTTATTATTGGAGGTTCACCTACAATCTGCATAAAAAGTTGATCTATTTCATTGTTAAAGATCAACTTTTTATTGCACTGTGATAAAGTGAGAAGAGACACATTGTAGGGAGATTAATGACATTAATGTGGGCACTTTAATGTCATTTTTGTCGGATGACAAGAGTATGTTCCGCATAGAACCCGCATAAATTGCGGTTTATTTTTTTTTACGGTACTGATTGCCGAAATAGGCCAAGAATGTGTTCCGTTAGCCGATATAATTATGTTAGAGGACAGGACATGTAATCTAAGAACCGTATGTGCTTATCAACTTTAACTTAAGTTTTATTATAATCCATTCATCTGAGAAGCGAAGCTCTTTTCCTTAAATAATTGGTGTATCATCGGCTAAAAAAGCCAAACCTTCTATCCAAAAGCCGCCACAATTTAAGGTTTGCCAACCTGCTTGTTCGGATCGGTACAATAACACATGCATATAGACGTATAAACGCCTCTACCCTGCCGACATGCCAGTTCTGATCCACTTCTGAGGTTTATAGTTATTGCGTGTTAGCGATATGCATCCTACAATGAGGATCCTGAATTCTTAAGGACAGAGATAAGAATGGATCTCAGTTAGCGGTGGATTCAATTTATGGACAATGCCATTCCAGAGGCTCAGAAAAGTTTAGAAAACCGACCTTTTCCGGCGTTCTTGAATGTCAATTGGTGCCCACTCAAGATTTGTTTTATTGCATAGTTTATTGTATCCTTGGTCTTTTACCCTGAGGAACAGCTAAATCACAAGTTCGGATGACGAGTTTGGATACTTCAGAGTAACCCAAGCGATATATAGGCCAATTACAGCAGCCATTAGCAGGAGTATCGCAGAAATTAAGGCTAGCTTATCTAACTCTCTGGGGGAGACTGGAGGTTTGGAATTCCTTTTTTTATTTTGCATCGCACACTCCTCCTTTAAAAGAAAGTAACTCATACTGTATGTTATGAAAAAGGGGATATTCTGTTCGAAAATTAGGTTGAACACCAAGTTAATCCTTGAAGGAGAAATGATCTATGCGTAATTCTGTGGCTTCACCCCGTAAAAGGAGTCGGGAAATGTGCAAAAAAAAGGCGGAAACACTGGTGAAATCTATACAAATTAGTCCCCTTAATTTAACCAAAAAGGATTTTGCGGAATTGGATGCATTTCTCAGCCGTTTCTTCCTGCTAAACCCTAAAATGTTCACGGATTTATCTGAAGAAAACCTTAAGAAATTGCAGTTTCTTCTTGAAAGAATTAACTCGAGCATTCAGAAGCTTGATATTCAAAATACTCACATCTCCAGGTTCGTGTCCGACTGTCAGAGTCTATTAACCCAATATGCTAAAAAGTAAAAGCTGGGGGGATCTCGTTTGTATGAAAAAATCGATTAAATTTCCGAAAAGTGAAAAATTAACAATCGCACAAGTGATTTCGAACTATCCAAATGCACAGCCATTACCTTCCATCAAAGGAGGGACTGGAAAAATTGTTTATGAGCTGACGGAAGAACTGGTTAGACGAGGGCATAAGGTCTATTTATTTGCAGCTCTAGGGAGCAGGAGCAAGGCAAAGCTTATCCCCTATCCTAAGGGGCTCTGAGCGAGTTGACATTATCCATGACCATACTTTTCGTTCCGCTCTCGGCGTAACTAATCCTAAAATCCCAACGGTATGCACTGTGCATATCCCGGTCAAACGGCGGATTAAATACCCTGTATACGTAAGTAAACGTGCCCGCCATCTGATGGGGAACAACAAAGGCTTCTGCGTATATAATGGGATTAATACGCGTGAATATGAATTTAGCACAGAGAAACATTTATATCTGTTGTATATAGGTAGGATTATTCGGAATAAGGGTGTTTTGCAAGCTATACAAGTTGCCGAAAAGACTGGTAGCCGTTTTTGACCATATCTGCGATGACGAGTGCGTCTTTGCGGTCGCTTTTTGATGGGGTATTGTCGCGATTTTCTTTGTTCTTTTTAACGAGGTGTGGATTCACGAGAACAGCTTCAATTCCTTGGTCTGAGAGCCAGCGAGCCAGGCTCAGCCAGTAATGTCCGGTGGGTTCCATACCCACAATGATTTTGCTCAGCTTGTAAGACTTGAGCAGATCTTGAATCCAGCGTCGGAACAGGCGAAAGCCCTCGTCATGGCTGCCGAACTCAAGCGGCGATCCCAAAGCAATTCCCCGATAGCTCACTGCGCGAGCGACATGCGTCTGCTGGGCAATATCTACACCGACAACCAGATGCAAAGAGGAAATGTTTTCAATGAGTTGATTTTGCTTGTCCTGAGTTTTAAACTTCATAGTAGAGCGACCTCCTAAATGGTGAGATTAAAAGGGCTGTAGACCCGTATCCAACTCTCATGTTACAGAGGCGCTCTTTTTTGTTCAAACTCCAAATTATTCAGTTTACAGGAATTCTAACGGGAAACGATAGCTCAATAACGACACAAAGGCAGCCAGTCAATGGATCGGCTGCTCGACGAATGTCAGTACAGTTGGTATGCCGAAGACATTGCAATCCAGCTCTATTACTTGCTGTATGTATTCGGGGAAGATTCGAAGTCCGAACGGAAGGTGCAGTACGAACTTTTCATTAAACATTTCGAGCAAGGTTATACAGAGGATGGCCGTCATATGCCTGAAGGCTGGAAGGATCAGCTTGGGCTCTTCCTTAGACTACGCGAAATTATCGTTTTCGTCGGTATGCACCAAAGCTGGGATTTGAGTCAACCAGACGACTGGACACGCGATTTTTTGCGAGATAGTAGAATGCGAATTACAAAAGGAGTTTCGTTGATCGACGAATTTTGAACAACTAAAATGGAAGATATTATTCAACTCCCTCGAAATGATTTAATTATCTCACTCAGGCTCATGAATTCGCAGGATTTCTCCTTAATCAATGTGCGAAAGATGAAAGATTAGAAGAAGCAGGTGGCCGAGAAGACATAGAAGGGCATACGGAAACAGAGGTATTAATTTAATACCCATATCATTCCATATATGCACGTCTCCATTTCGCCTTAGTGATTCTCACTCCCATGTCTCAACGGGTCACAAGCCCTTTCATTCCTTCGTCACATCTAACTAAGGGGTGGAGGTCGGTCTTTCTAACGGAACGGGTCCGAGCCCTTTTGTTGAACGTCTCCCGATACTCCGTGCTATTTTATCCTGCGAATACATGAACCGGTGAGGATCAATTGGCTTTATGCTGCGTGTAGGAAAACTCTAGTCGAGTCATAAGTTTTGCCGCTTTTAGCAAGACAGACAAGCATACGTGCAACTTTCCCAATCAATTTCATAATCGATTTCATCTTCTTTACCTTCTTTTCCTTAACATTGTAGTGGTGCAAAGCCCGAACTTCCGAGTTGGTCATAACCATACACATTGTCATGAGATAGAGGAAATGACGTAGACGGGGGCGTCCGCGTTTGCTAAGCACCATTTTTCCTCGCCACTTCCCAGAACTTGCTTCAGCTAGGTTTAGACCGGCATGGCGTAGTAGAGCATTTCCGTGCGCATAACCACTTAGATCGCCAGCCTCGCCCAGAACGCCTGCTAAGCTGGTAGCATTCAGACCTGGTATTTCAAGCAGTTTTTGTGCATAAGGAATACGCTCGAGTATAATGTGGACTTCGTGCTCGATCTGTTCAAGTTGTCGCTGAGCTAAGTCATACTCTTCTAAGAGTTGCTTTAAATGAAGTTTGTAGGCTTGAAGTGCGTGCGTGGCACCCACACTGCATTTCGCAAGTGCAATAAGTTGCTCTGCTCGTTTGACGCCAGCATGACGTTTCACATATTTCTTCCAGCCAGTAAGAACTTGTTCAGTGGATAAAGGGCTGATTTCCTTCGGCAATGGGAAGAGCCTGAGTGTAGCGATGGCACTGGTGCAAGTAAGAATCTTAAATACCTGACGCAGTTCAGGAAAGACAATATCTACCCAGCGATGAATTTGGTTTACAGCACTGTTGAGACGTTTGGTCACCGTTTCTCGATTCGCCATAAGAATACGGAGTTCTTCGTAAGATTCTGCAAGAAATCGAACTGGAGAATAATATCCATTTTTAATCATATCTGCGATGACCAACGCGTCTTTATGATCGCTTTTAGATGGCGTATTGTCGCGGTTTTCTTTGTTCTTTTTAACAAGATGGGGATTAACAAGCACAGCTTCAATGCCTTGCGAAGACAGCCAGCGAGCCAAGCTTAACCAGTAATGACCTGTGGGCTCCATACCGACAATGACTTTATGAAGCTTGTTCGATTGTAATAAATCTTGGATCCAGCATTTGAGTAGATTGAAGCCTTCTAAATGGTTGCTGAATTTCAGGGATGTACCGAGTGCAATCCCTCGAAAGCTTACAGCTCTGGCAACATGGACTTCCTGAGCAATATCTACACCGACGACAAGGTGATGAACGGTAATGTTTTCAATAAGTTGATTTTGTTTTTCTTGTGTTTTAAACTTCATAGTAGAGCGACCTCCTGATGGGATTTTTGAGGCAATGACCTCGTGCGTAACCCCATCTTACTGAGGCGCTCTTTTTTATTCAAACTCCAAATTTTTCGTTTTACAGGAATTCTAACGGGAAACGTTAGCTCAATAAAAACAAGAAGACAGCAGATCTCAACGTGATCGGCTGCTTTTGTTAATCAAACGGGCAGGTTAGTTTAAAAGTTTCGCGAATACCCTACATATGAAATTATTCATAGAGTAAGATATTTTATCCTTCACGAATTTTATGCTGAGTGACGAGTGCCAAACCATGTGGACGC
>NZ_NFUX01000092.1:0-21796 GCF_002264385.1 Paenibacillus sp. VTT E-133280 | reverse complement strand
ATAGTGTGAAACTTATACTTTCTTATATTTTCAAAGGAGAGTTACATATACATCCCGCCATCCACGTGTAGTGTCTGGCCGGTCATATAAGCGGCGCCTTCAGAAGCCAGGAAAACAACTGCCATAGCTATCTCTTCCGGACGCCCAAGGCGAGCTAGTGGAATGCCCTTCTCTAGCTCACTGCGAACTTCTTCAGAAAGCTCACGTGTCATATCTGTATCGATAAAACCAGGAGCGATACAGTTGACAGTGATGCCCCGCGAGGAGAGCTCACGAGCGGCTGCTTTCGTCAGGCCGATGACACCAGCCTTAGCTGCAGAGTAATTAGCCTGACCAGGGTTACCTGTCACGCCCACAACCGAGGAAATATTAATGATACGACCATAACGTTGTTTCATCATCGGACGTGTAGCTGACTTAAGGCAATTAAACACACCTTTCAGATTCGTCTCGATCACTTGATCGAACTCTTCCTCTTTCATGCGCATAATCAGATTATCCCTGGTAATGCCGGCATTATTGACAACAATGTCAATACGTCCCCAGGTATTAAGAACCTCTTTCACAAGGCTCTCGGCCTGTTCACTATTGCCGACATCTCCCCGGAGCGCAATCCCCTCCGAGCCAAGCTCGGAAATACGAGCCACTGTCTCGTGTGCCGCTGCTTCACTCCCTGCATAGTTCACAGCCACCTTTACGCCGTGTTCTGCAAGTGCAAGCGCGATACTACGACCAATGCCACGTGAGCCGCCAGTTACAAGGGCTGTCTGGCCCCGCAATGCTGAGAACATAGTTTAATCCCCTTTCAATCATGATACTGTTGTCAAAATGTTAAACCATCCCTTACAAAACAGTTTGAACACTTTCAAGTGTATTAATGTTGATTACTTTGACTGTTTTGTCTATTTTGCGGATTAAACCGGCCAGAACACTGCCCGAACCGATCTCAACAAAAGTATCCACACCATCCGCAATCAACCATTCAATACTGTCCTGCCAAAGCACAGGAGAATACACCTGACGAACAAGCAGTTCGCGAATTTCTTCGGGATCTGTTACCGGTGATGCTGTGACATTAACAATGACAGGTACATTTGGAGGGTTGAAGGTTACTTTCTTCAACTCTTCTGCCAAACGATCTGCAGCAGCTCTCATCATTGAAGAGTGAAAAGGTCCACTTACTTCTAGCGGAATTGCCCGCTTGCCACCAGCTTCTTTAACACGCTGCACAACACCATTAACACCTTCCTGAGATCCGGAAACAACGATCTGACCTGGACAGTTAACGTTAGCCAGTTCTACAACACCACTCTCTTCAGAGATAGTTTGGCATAATACTGCCAGCGCTTCACGTTCAGCACCAAGCACTGCCGCCATTGCACCTTGTCCTCCTGGAACAGCTTCTTCCATGAAGCGACCTCTCAAGCGCACAAGTGTTACAGCATCTTCATATGACAACACACCGGCAGCTACTAGTGCACTGTATTCACCAAGGCTATGACCAGCAACATAATCCGGCTTCATACCCTGCTCACGCAGAGCTTCAAGATAGGCTACGCTTGCTGTAAGAAGCGCTGGTTGCGTGTTTACTGTTTGCTTCAAGTCACTGTCCGGTCCTTCAAAAATCAGCTTGCTCAGTGGAAATCCGAGAACTTCATCCCCTTTCTCGAACACTGCACGGCTGTTTGGAAGAGCATCATAAACATCCTTGCCCATTCCAACTGCTTGCGCTCCCTGACCGGGAAAGACGAATGCAATTTTACTCATAAGTATGAACTCCTTCCCGTATAACGGTCTTAGCTTATTACCAGATCAATACAGATGCGCCCCAAGTCAAGCCGCCGCCGAATCCAACCATCAGGACGGTGTCGCCTTCTTTCATACGTCCTTCTTCCGCCGCTTCAACAAGAGCAAGTGGAATGGAGGCAGCCGAAGTATTGGCATATTTATCAACATTGATCACACATTTTTCTGGTGGCAAATCAAGACGCTGCATAGCGGATTGAATGATACGAATATTCGCTTGGTGAGGTACGAACAAATCAATATCTTCCTTACCCAGCCCAGCTTTAGTAAGCACACGTTCTGTAGCAGAGCCCATTACACGAACTGCAAATTTGAATACTTCACGGCCGTTCATATAAATGAAATGCTTCTTATCTTCAACGGTTTGCTGAGAGGCAGGTAAGCGCGAACCGCCGGCTTCTAGCTTAAGCAAGTTCCCTCCAGAGCCTTCAGCACCCAGATCAAAGGATTGGAAACCACGACCTTCTGGAACCTCACCAATGATAACTGCACCTGCTCCATCACCAAACAAGACACAAGTATTGCGATCCGTATAATCTGTGATGCGGGATAAAGTATCCGCACCTATAATAAGTGCATTGTTGTACATTCCGTTCTGAATAAAGCCAACCGCAGTAGCTAAGCTGTATACAAAACCAGAGCAGGCTGCTGACAAGTCAAAAGCCGCGGCGCCTTTAGCACCCAGCTTATCCTGCAAAATGCAGGCTGTAGAAGGGAAAGCACTATCAGGTGTTACTGTTGCAATAATAATAAGATCCAAATCTTCGGCTTTCATACCAGCGGAATCAAGTGCCTTGAGTGCTGCTTCATACGCTAGATCAGAAGTTGCCTCGTGAGGTGCAGCAATATGTCTTTCACGGATGCCTGTCCGACTGACGATCCACTCATCGTTAGTCTCCACTATTTTTTCCAGATCGCTATTTGTCAATATTTTCTCAGGTACATATTTCCCAGTTCCTATAATCCCAACCGGTCGCAACTGTCTCATGTCGTCACTCACTTCCCGCTAATTTCCTTGGATATACTTGGCACAAGATCGGCTTGTAGAGCAATCCGCGCTTGTCTTACCGCATTCTTAACTGCATTTCCGTCAGAAGATCCGTGCCCCTTAACTACCAATCCGCTAAGACCGAGTAGCGGTGCACCACCGTGCTCTTTGTAATCCATTTTACCCTTCAGAGCTCTAAGCTCCGGCATCAGCATTGCCGCGCCAAGCTTAGTCTTCAGAGAACGACTAAATTGCTCCTTGAGCAAAGAGAACAAAGCACCCGCCGTACCCTCAAGAGACTTTAGCAAAATATTACCGGCAAATCCATCGCACACAAGCACATCGCAATTCCCTGTCAGTACGTCACGTGCCTCAACATTACCGATAAAATGAATGCCTGGCAAGTTCTCAAGCAGCGGATAAGCTTCTTTCGTCAGTTCGTTACCCTTTCCAGGCTCCGTCCCTACATTCAGAAGTCCCACACGCGGCTTAGCAATACCATGAACCTTGCTCCGGTAAATGCTGCCCATCAGCGCATATTGTACCAGATGCTCAGGCTTCGCATCCATATTAGCCCCAAGATCAAGAGCCAGTACGCCAACATCGTCAAGCGTCGGAATCATAGGCGCCAGTGCAGGACGTTCAATCCCCTGCATCCGGCCAACTACGAGAAGTCCTGTGGTCATTAGCGCACCCGTGTTACCCGACGAAATCATAGCATCCGCTTCACCTTCACGCACCATTCGTCCAGCTACAACCATGGATGAGTCTTTTTTACGACGAACGGCCTTAACTGGCTCTTCATCAGAACCAATAACGTCTCCTGCATGACGTATTGTCAGATTAGACGGCTTGTCTTTGAGTAGTGGCTCTAATCTGGCTTCGTCACCAACGAGCACAATCTGCGTATCTTTCCATTCCGCGGCCGCGGACAACGCCCCCTCGACATTACATTCAGGAGCGTTGTCCCCGCCCATGGCATCAATGGCGATCAGCACTATGGTTACCCCCTTCACTGTGTTCATCATTTGCAGACCGATACACTATAAAATGGCCCTGAAACACTAGTTCTTCTCCGACATAGGTGAATACGTCCACCTCTGCTTTGCCACCCCTACCGGCAAGTGACCGCACCTGTGCTTTGGCAATACACTTCTCACCTAGCTGAACTGTGCGTACAAAACGTATATCGGCTGAAGCGGTCAGAGCAATCTCATCGTTGATTACGGCAACCGCAAGCGAGTTCGCTTGAGCAAACACATAGTGACCACGAGCGATCCCATTTCTAGAGAACACATGGTCTTCGCGAATCTCAAATATCGAAATCCCACTCTTGTCCAGTTGTAAATCCACAATGTCTCCGATGACTTCATCCGCAGGCAAAGAGCGCACCTGATCATAGGAGTGCTCTGCCATTTGCTTCATTCGTTCACGCAGTTCCGGTATCCCCAGTTCCATTCGGTCTAACCGAATCGTCTGAATGCTAACTTTTAGCTGACGAGTCAATTCCCGATCCGTTACAAAAGGATTACCTGCAATTATATGTAGCAGCTGTTGCTGACGTTCTTTCTTGGACATCCGCTCGATTGCGGCTCACCTCCTGGCACGTGCCAAGCATAAACGCCTTCGGCATCCTTATGGACGATAAGCGTTTAAGCGAGAAATATAAGACATCAAGTATAGGTGCATAACTTATACTTTCTTATATTTTAAAGAAAGCATTCGGCCGCTTGAATGGCCGCTGTTATATTAGGTCAAATAATCACAATCATTATTTAGAACCAGGTACTAATATGTAGTATAAAGCATGCCGCACCAAAAATAAAGCATTGACTTCTGGGCGGCTTATGTTTGAATAAGCACAAACGCCTTCGGCATCCCTAATAGACGGTAAGCGTTTGTGTGAAAATATAAGGATAATGTATAGCTTGAAACTTATATATTCTTATATTTCAAAAAAAATAGTACCTCACCGATAGTGAAGTACTACTTATTCCAAAACTATTGTTTGATGATTTCTCTTGCTTTGTAAGTTCCGCAAACTTTACATACGTGGTGAGCCAATTTCAACTCTCCGCATTGTTCGCATTTCACCATGCCCGGCACAACCAACTTAAAGTGGGTGCGACGTTTGTCACGGCGTGTCTTAGACGTTCTACGTTGTGGTACTGCCATGTATTCCACCTCCTTGTGATATTTCTGTCAGCCTGCTCCTCTAGAAGCAGAATGTGTTTTGTTGTAATGTTTCATTTGAAAAAGTCTTTCAACCCAGCGAGTCGAGGATCGATCACTGTGTTGTCGCAACTGCAGGTGCCTTCGTTCAAGTTCTGTCCGCATTTCTGACAAAGACCAAGACAGTCTGCCTTGCACAATACCGAATCCGGTAAGTGCAGTACGAAATTTTCTTCCACATAAGGAATAAGATCCACAACCTCATCCTTGACGTAAATGAGTTCCTCATCTTCGTCATCATCTGGAAGAACTGGCTGCTTAAGCCACTTGAAAGTCTCAGCAAAAGGAATGTTCAAATCACTTTTGACCTCCGTGAGACAACGTGAACATAACATGTCCACATCTCCACTCAGTTTCCCCACCACGTTCACACAATCGGTTCCCGCGGGCAGCGCTTTAAGGTCCACTGAGAGCGGAGCAACAGCTAGAATATCCTTGCGCCCTTTGACTACCTCGCTGACATCCACAACATCGTGAATATGTAACGGTTCGTCGGCATTCGCTAATTTGCGAAAGTGAATCTGCATAACTTATCACTCCCAAACAAACAAAATTTATTATACCTAGTATTATATACCTTTGTCAACCATTTTCCCTTTATATTGTTTCAGAAATTGGAGAGAATTATGATATAACTATTAGTGTAAATCAAAATGACAGCTTATGCGAACAGAGTTCCTAAAATTTATTCTTACTAATCTCTACAAGCATAAACGATTTTGACATCTTCATAAGGTTGATAAGCGTTTAAGCGTGAAATAAAAGACATAAAGGTTAGGTGCATAACTTATACCTTCTTATATTTTAAAAATGGTTACCTGCGGGAGGAAAGCAGTAATGACAACGGTTGGAATAATAGCAGAATACAATCCATTACATAACGGACATGTCCATCACTTTACCGAAGCCAAAAGACTATCAGGCGCTGATCGCGCCATCGTCGTCATGAGTGGCCCCTTTACTCAGCGCGGCGAGCCGGCGGCGGTAAGCAAGCAAGCCCGGACAGAGATGGCGCTACGAATGGGCGCCGACCTCGTCATTGAGCTGCCGGTCGCCTATGCTGTACAGCCGGCAGAATGGTTCGCCTTCGGAGCAGTTGCACTGCTGGAAGCGACCGGAGTCGTGGACAGCTTGTGCTTCGGCTCCGAAGCCGGCACTTTGGGTTCGCTGCTTCCTCTGGCCAAGTATTTGGCAGAGGAAAGCAGCGAACTTCAGAGCGAGATCCGCCGCCGTATGGCGCTCGGAGCGAGCTTCCCCGCCGCGTACAGCGCAGCGGCGGCGGTGGCCTTTGAAGGGACTCTCCATGAAGAGGAGAGTCCTCGCGATGCCGGCAAGCTGCTGCGCCAGCCGAATAACAGCCTTGGCTTGCATTATCTCATCGCCTTGCAGCGGCTAAATAGCAAGATCGAGCCGCTAACCGTTCCGCGAACGGCAGCCGGATTCCATGATCCTTTGCAAGTTGGCTCATCGATCGCAAGCGCCACTGCTATTCGCAAGCTGCTGCAAGAAGGCGGCTCTCCAGCAGCATACATGCCGGAATATAGCGTGTCCATATTAGAAAGAGAGCATGCAGCAGGTAGAGGTCCTCTGGAATTGGAGCATTTCCGAGGTCCCCTCCGTCACCTGCTCTCTACACGTACCGCTGCCGAGCTACGAACCATCCATGACATGAATGAAGGCTTGGAGAATAGAATCCTACGTCTTGTGCCCGATCTTGAGCAATTCTCTATCTCAGGTTTGCTTCAAGCCCTTAAGAGCAAGCGTTATACGCATACACGACTGCAACGTCTTCTGCTACACATTTTGCTAAATCATACAAAGGAAGAAATGACCCCTTCTGTACTGGCAGAGGGGCCCGGATATATTCGAATCCTTGGTTTTAGAGAAAGTGGACGAGCTCTACTTAAAGAGATGAAACAAAAAGCAACCTTACCCATCGTCATGCGGCCGTCACTGTGCTCCCATCCACAACTTGAGCGAGACCTTCAAGCCGCATCTGCTTTCGCAGGAGCTTTTCGAGAACCTCACAGAACCGATATGTATCGCGATTATTTGGAACCTCCGGTCATGGTTTGACCGGTAGTTCCTCCATATACTTCAGTGCTTCATCCAGTGTCGATACGGGTACCAACTTCATCAATGTGCCGATTTTATCAGCTTTCGTTTTGGCTTCGTCGTAATTCTTAACAGGAACGAAAAAAATCTCCGCCCCTTCTCGATCTGCAGCAACAATCTTATGCTTCACTCCACCGATAGCCCCTACCACACCCTCAGCGTCGATCGTGCCCGTTCCTGCAACCCTATGACCTTTGGTTAAATCACCAGGCGTAAGCCGGTTGTAAATCTCCATAGTGAACATCAGACCTGCAGAAGGACCGCCAACATTCGTATCCACAAAGCTGACCGCTTTGCCTTGCTCTTTAGGTTTTACCTTTTGAACTGCGGCTATAGTGACACCAAAACCAGGTCGAACTGCAGTACCTTCTTTATCTTTGATCTCGACTAGTGTCACTTGCTCCTTTACTTCCTTACCGTTTCTTTGTAAAACAACAGCGACCTGATCACCGATTTTTTGGGTTGAAAGCAAAGCAGAAAGTGCTTCTGGATCCGGTACCTTCTGTCCTTCAACACTAATGATTCTGTCACCCGGCTGGAATTGCCCTTTATTACTGGCAACGGGAACTGAAAAAACATACAAATAATCCACAACATCCTCATACGGAATCCCTGCAGCATGATAGGCCGCCTGAACGGAGTAAGATTGCGAGCTGTTCATATAAAAAACCTGCTCCGCAGCATACTCATCTTCAGACTTATCTCCTAATCGTGTTTCTTTCCGGACAACCTCTGAATTGGAGTTAAATACAGAGGCGACCAGCAACGCCACATTAGCGTAACTAGCAGATACTGTAGTCATCATGAAGGTTCCTTCTTCAGCTGGATCAGCATTCTCCACTTTAATCATAGGGGCAACTTCAGATGCACTACCCGGTTGATATACAATGTACGGGGTGTTCATAAAAACAAATACATACACGATAACTACTAACGTAAAGAGATAAGCTGTGGCACGGAATCCCGGCCGATGCTTCAACTGCTTCACTACTCTTCCCTTCTTTCCCACGGCACATTTAGGATATGAATGTTTGAACTTCATTACCGCTTCGACTAGTGGTTTGGCATGATGGTTGTCTACTCTGCATAAATTGATAACACATCCGCTATGCCTTAAGTTATGAAGAGGTGATTCTAGAAATGAACAATATTAAAATACGCCGGCTAGCTAGTCGCTCCACACCTTTTTTATCCGGGGTAATCGCAATCCTGTTAGCCATTGCCATCATCATCTCACCAGAAAGCTCTTTCGAGGCTTCTCTCCAAGGGTTAAAGCTCTGGTGGACACTTGTATTCCCTGCACTTCTACCCTTCCTGATGCTGTCTGAGATGCTAACCGCTTCGGGCTTTGTGCATGGTTTCGGAGTGCTCCTGGAACCCTTGATGAAAAAGGTCTTTCGACTGCCTGGCGCGAGCGGTTGGACTTTGGCGCTTGGAATCACCACCGGATTCCCAGGCGGGGCCGGAGGTGTCATGCAGCTTCATAAGCAGGGCAGCATTTCGGACAAGGAAGCTGCTCGTCTCGCCTCACTTACGCATTTCGCCAGTCCAGTAACCTTGCTCATTGTGATTGGTGTAGCTTTCCTACATAGTCCTACAGCAGGTTACTTTCTGCTTGCTATCCATTGGGTTTCAGGACTTCTGGCCAGTTATACAGACGCTCTGTTAAATGGCCGGCTAGACAATCCGCAGCCTACTGTAAAGGAAAGCATGAATACTAAACGACCTTCTTTATATAGTCGTGTCCAACTTGCAGCCACCGAAGCCCGATCAAGAGATGGCCGAAGCTTCGGTAGACTTCTTGGGGAGTCAGTAGCTACAGCGGTGCAAAATTTGATGGTTGTGGGCGGTTACATGATTATGTTCGCCGTGGTCATCAATATCATTACTACGGCACTTCCTGCTCTGCCAGCCGCTCTGCCAGCAAGCTTGCTCGAGATTCATTTAGGAGCAGACGCTATAAGCAAAGGACTTTCGTGCATCGGAGCCGGCTCTTCAGGAGTACTAGCCTTGGCCTTACTCTCTGCTGCACTAGGCTGGAGCGGGCTCTGCGCACAGCTACAGGTGCTGACGTTGCTTAAACAAGCAAATGTCCGATTCCTGCCCTATGCTGTCGTTCGCCTGATGCATGGCGTTTATGCTTTTTTATTAACACTGCTATTATGGAAACCACTTTTGGTAATAAGTGAAGCTGCTTTGCCTGCGCTCGCGGATTCACAATCCATACCAAACAGAACCATTAATGTAACTGCCATATGGAGCTCTTTTCCACAGTTGCTTAGTTTGCAATCTCTTCTACTTATCATCTTATTGGCATTATCCGCAGTGATATATCTTGTTAGTGCTTTTCGTCATCGACTCGATTAAATTTAAGCTTCATCGCCTGTTCCACCTCAGGTGTCACGAAGTCGGACACATTCCCACCAAAATGGGCAATTTCTTTTACAACGCTGGAGCTTAAATAGGAATATTTCGGATTAGTCATCATAAAGATCGTTTCCGCATCCGGATCCAGACTATGGTTGATGGATGCATTTTGAAGTTCATATTCAAAGTCAGTTACGGTACGAATACCACGTACTATGACTTGAGCATCTTTTTGACGAACATAATTGACTAGCAGATCCCGAAAGCTGTCGATTTCCACATTGGGAATATCAGCTGTTGCCTGTCTTAAAAGCTCTGTCCGCTCTTCTACTGTAAATAGCGGGTTCTTACTCAAATTATTAAGCACCGTTACGATCAAACGGTCGAATTGCTTGGATGCGCGCCGAATAATATCCATATGTCCCATAGTCACTGGATCAAAGGTGCCTGGATAGATGGCGACACGTTCTTTTCTAATTTGCTGACTCATTCTCTACCTCCTCACCAGTCTCACTTTCCACTGAAGGATTAGCTTCATACTGATAAATAGAAATTGTCGTTTCTCCGTATACGGCCTGACGCAACCTATAAAATCCCGGGATATCCTCAGGATAGGCATAACTTGATTCATGCTCCAGAACAATGATTGCGTCCTCTTCCAGCATTCCTTTTTCTACCATAGACAGCATCAGCTCATCTCCGTGCTTCAATCGGTACGGAGGATCTAGAAAGACTAAATCAAAAACACGTCCCCGCTTCTCCAATGCACTGAGCGCTCTTCCTGCTTCATTTCGGTACACTTGCGCACTTGCTTCAAGATTAGTCGCTTTCAAATTGGCACGAATTGTGTCAATACTCTTAGGATCCATATCTACAAATACGGCGCTTTCCATCCCTCTGCTTAAAGCTTCGATACCCAAACCACCCGTACCTGCGAACAAGTCCAGCACCGCTCCACCTTCAAAATATGGACCGATCATACTGAATACAGCTTCCTTCACCTTATCGGTTGTAGGTCTTGTTCCGCTTCCCGGTACACTTTTTAGTGGTCTTCCTTTTGCACTTCCCGATACCACTCTCACCGTCAATCACCCGCTCTATGTCTCTGTTTGTTATACCCAAAAGGGCATAAGTCCACGCCTATCGTAACACATTTGCGCGATGAAATAAAAAATTTGTCTAGATATGAAAAATGGAAATATCAAGACTATTCCGATAAATAAGCCTTCCTTATGTATAAGACTGGGCTTCCAGGGACATCATGTAATTATCGACACCACAAATGTCGTAGACAACCGCGGAGCAGGCTTACGTTTCCCCATAAGCTCTTCGTCCGGTTTCTCCTCTCCCATGAAAGGGGCCCTAGAGATAGGGCCCCGAATTTATGTTTAAAGAATTTATATAATCGCGAAACTATTTCTGGTTGTTTCTACTCTTGCCTATCTTAAGTTGGAGATCAATGGCTTATTTTTGTAGATGTCTCGTAATGAATAATCCTAATAAATGGATCAGTATTCCAACAGAAAACACAATTAGAGCTGTGGGAATACCTCCTAATCTAAGAGGAATTATCAAAACAGATAATCCTATCGTAATTCGACCTAGTAGATGAATGTATTTGAGCATTTTAAATTCAAGCCTCCTATACTTTACACCAACCGAGTGAGCTAGCCAGTAGTTATATGTTGATCATCTACTATCCAAGCAATAGTTTAAAATAGAACGAACTTTTAAAAACAGACTAAGAAAGAACATCGTGCTCTAAGACCTTTTATGTCATCAGCATTCCATATCTTCATCACTACTTATTTCATCATCAATTTTCCTCTGTCTTTTTTTGTTTATATTCCGTAATACAAGATGTGTAAGAAAATGAATAATCGTGACAGCAACAAAGATTAAAGTCATATTCCACACTTTTCTTTCTCCCGCCAAAATTATTAGAAGCGAAACACAAATCCCGCCGGAAATAATACTGTTAGTGAGCAGCTTTTTGTTGGTTTGATTTGGGGGATCCCAAATATAAACACCCACTGACAAGTTTCGTATCGTTATATATATTCCACTACCAATCAAACAGAAAAACTCGACTGCAAATTGCGCAAACGGAGCATTCATTATGAATTGTTGAATCAGTACTGAAATCATCAAACAATATACTAATATTTGATAAGCATCACTTTGAGTCATTCTTCTTTGCGATACAATTCGTTCATCATTAATTTTACTTTTTTTCATTATTATCCCTCCCACATCCCCAATTATAATATATTTATTACATAATGCAATTTATATGTTGCATTTATTTGTGAATAAAAAGCAAACTCACACTATAAGTTTGCTAAAGGGTAAGTCAAACACAAAAGGACTGCCCTTTCGGCCGGCAGCCCTTAAATAGACACTCACTTCACGAATTTCCCAATAAGCTCTGGAACTACGCTCTCATATTGAACCGGATCCATGCGGAAAGCTTCCCATGACCGTAGCTCCCCCATGGACACACCATGAAGAATCACTTATGTGTTCTGGCCATTCGCTTCCAAGACGCGCTGAACCCCCTTCAAATAACCCTTGCACTCCAGCCAACCCAACCCGAATATAATTACCACTGCTATCACCATGTCCTCTAGCATCAGGCAGCAATATCTTATATTCTAGTCTTACGTATTACATTCTGGCATATCCGCTCATTTGAGTCGCATTTCCAGCATAACCATGCGCAATAATTACCGTCTTATCGGTGTGCTCAGGAGCTGCTATGTAGTACCTTCAGTATCTTTAGATTGTTCCACTTCCAGACTTGATTGAGGCACGTGCAATAGCGACATGATGGAAATAAAAGCTTCCAGCTGTTACGACAATGACTAATAGCACAATCAACATAACACGATAAAAAAAAGCCCACTTCCAGCACTAATGCTAGAAGCAGACTATTTCATATCTCTAGAATATACATGCGCTCGTAATAATTACTAACAAGATGAACAACACTAAGATTGCGCCTGTATTAGTAAAAGCGCCACCAACCCCACCAAATTCTGCACCCATGAGAAGACCTCCTCCGTATTTTAGAATACACCACAGGATATGTATTAATCCTCCAAGAAGATTGGGCGAACGGTTAAAAATAAAACCCCGCAAACTGCGCGAGGTTAGTGTAAAGATGTCTAATCAGAAACTAATATACCGTCAAAGCTTTCCGGACCCACACGAACTGTGCCGAGAAGATTAGATGAAACAAATGCTGTATAAGTGAGTTGAGGTGTAATTGCAGGTAAGAAATCGTCTGCTGAAAAGGTTATGACTTGCGGAGCCAATATACTTAGACCAAAAGTTGAAGTAGCAGAATATATAAGCGGATCGGTTGGTAAAGTTCCCCTTACAATAGTAATTGTGATTCCAACTAAAGCTAAAGGAAGAGTTACAGAGATCGTTCCTTTAAGCAGCACACGCGGATTTGTAGTCACCCCAGCAGTTATCAGCCCAATCTGCCCAAAAAGCTGTGGTGTATTAAGAACAGTTATAGGAATAGCTATAGAGTTGGCGAGACTGGCATTTTGCGACGTTCTTCCATCAAGATAAGTTCCCATCGTTGCACCCCCTTTATGATTGACATATGATAATATATTAGGGTTCTCGATAGATTGCATAGTCACAATACCTGTATAAAACGATTGTTTTATAAAACAGATAGGCCGAGTCTATTTATCATCTGCTTTGGTTCCATCCCTTTTGTTAAAAGCAAGCTCAAATAAACCCGTCGCCGAAAGTCCTGCTAGCCCTCCAGCCCATAGCCGCAGGATCAGATTCATATCAGTGAACGGATAGGCCACTGCTCCAACCAGCAAGCCAATAGCTAATCCAACTACCGGTACAATATTCCGCGGAAGTTGCACGCTATTCTTCACAAGTTGTACAAGTGCCATTACAAAAACAGCCAGCACGGAAGCAAAGGCAAGCACACTGTTGAGAGCATCATTATACATGGTGTTTAATCCTCCTTATTTCATTTTCCACTACCAGGAGCAAGTAAGCCTGCACGGTTCAGCACGGTTATTATGCGATAGAAGTCATAACTGCCACCTGACGGTGTATCCAGCAGCCCTGCAGCACTCGCTGCTTTTACTGCCGCTTCAGCCCAAGGGGGTACATTCATCACTGCTCGGCCTTCGATTAAAGTCACACGATCCGAAAGCTTAGTAATCGACTGACCTTGTTCCTGCATACCTGTTTTTAGCGTATCCTTGCTATCCGTAAGGCTCACAATAAGAGCACGCAATTCCTTTATTTCCGTTTCCAGACTAACCAGCCTTTGTTTATCCTCTGCCGACATTTCGTCATCACCTTCCTTGGCTTCATCATCATATTTATACAGATTGTAGGTATTCATGATTTGGATTAGCTTTGCTGCATAGTTTGGGTCGGTAGCATAACCAGCGGCAGCAATCTCTTGTGCGGCTACCTTCCCACTAGCACCAAGCACCTTGCTGTAAAGATTGCGATTCCACGAAACCCCATTCACAATCAACGCGGAATGATCCGCAACAGATTCTCCCCAGTTGTTATAGGCCCGAAAAAGAGCTTCTACTTTAACAGCTTTACCATTAACATATTCAGTAGTTTGCACAGTAATACTACCGGCTGGTCCGCTGCCTTTAATCCCAAACAAATTGTTGGCCTTAACAGTCAATCCGCTGCTGCCAAAGCCCGATTCCAGCGCCGCTTGAGCTATCGTTAGCGATGCCGGAACCTTGCTGATCTGCATGTCCTTCACAGCAAAATTTGCGATTTTCGCAATAAACTCGGTCTCCGTCATTTCATCACTTCCTCTCCTTTTATTAAATGCTGAGCATAATGAAATGCTTGTGCATATCCCTACTAATAGAGCGTCTTTGCTAGATTCCAATCAAAAAAAACGTCAAAAAACGCGCCCAAAGAGCGCGTGTGAATATTTTACAATTCGAATGTGAAATAAGTAACGGAAAAGAAATAAATGAAGCATGCAACCCACATAGGGCTATTGGTCCTGCTCACATGAGCATTTTTCTTCTCGTAGATTCATAATATGTAATTATAAGTAAAATTGTCTTGAAGTTTCTTTAAAACTAGCGTAACATATAGTATTAATTGACTATATAGGAGGGTCTAATAGACTATGCCTTCATATTACTTTAGAGAACTATGGACACCCTTACGCTGGGTAGGCATTAAATTTTTCCGTGATGACGAAGGTTTTCTTTGGATTAAATGGTGGGCCAAACCCAGAAAAAGACTGCGTTAACCGTTAAGCAAGCAAATATACATAAGAAGTTTCATACCATGTACATATGTATTTCTTGATAACAATCTAAAGGGGCATCAACCGCTACAACATTAGCAGCTGATGCCCCTATTCCTAGTTACCTACCTTAGCCCCAAAAGAGCGTGCTAACAGTACAGCCTGATCTATATCCATACGAACTCCCCGTAGATCCAAACTCTTTAAATCAATGCCCTCAACCATAGCATCCCGAAGGTCAGCCCCCTTAAGCTTGCATTGAGACAATTGTACACGGCTGAGATCAGCCCCTCGAAGATCACTTTTTTGCAAATCACAACCCATTAGATCCGCTTCTATAAATCGAATTCCACGCAGATCCTGTCTACTAAGATTGGTATGTCTTAGGTTCGTGTAGGACCAGTCCCCACCGATAAGTGTGATCCCGTCTAAATAAGCATTTGAGAAATCAGAACCTACCATTTTACAATCTTCAAATTTCGATACGAACAGATTCGCACCTGTGAACTTACAGTTAGTAAAAGCCGAGCCTTTATGATGTGATGCATTGAGCATGGCTCCAGTAAAATCGCAATCTATAAATCGGCAGCCGATGGAAGTCATCTCTTCCATAGAGCTGCCTTTGAAGGAACACTGCTCAAATGTACAGTTATTTAGTTCCCCATCCTGCAGGCTTCCTTGGTCAAAATTGTGTTTTTGGAACGTTTCATTCAGGTATTGGTACATATTGAGTCTCATCACCTTCATTAGTATTAAATAAATTTATTCTTATTAAAAATAGCACTTTAGTAGATTGTTCTCAACAATCCCTTTCGATATAATAGCAAATAAACGATAGGGAGGTAAATTATGGATGTGTCCAGCAGGAAAGAACCATTCCGTTATGTAATGAACCAGCCGCTTGAATGCTGGATTGAAGTTCCTATGAGTAGCAGCGGCCCGGGTGCCGGTAAGTTAACAGAAGCTGTGTTGCTCGATCTTAGCCGATCTGGCTGCAAAGTGCGCACCCCCCTGAATCTTCGATTCACGGCGGGCGATACAAAGCTAGTGATTCATCTTCAATTAAACGAAGAAAAGCTTCAACTCGTGGGCAGCGTCCGTTGGGGCTGGATGTTTGGACTCGGCCAATACCAATATGGCGTTAAACTTAAATTGAACGAGGACGAAGAGGAACTGCTACATAGAGAACTCGATATATGGACAGCCTCTCTAAATGTAGAGGGCCTGTAGAATTCTACATAACAGATGCCCTTCTCATAGAAAGGCGTCTTTTTTTTTGCATAAAAACGAAGACAAAGCTAATCGCTCTGCCTCCGTTCTAAAAAACGTTATTTCACCGTGGCCTAAGACTCCACTCTTTTTTTAACGAGCTTAACCATAGCAAATACTAGTATCGCAATAATCACAGCTTCGAACAGGGTAGGAAGTAAGCCAAGAACATACTGAGAGGTCTCAATATTATTTAATTTAGCGGCCTCATCCGTCACTTCAAATCGAAAAGTTCTTTCCAAAGTGATATTTTCATGATTGAACATCAATGTTTCTAATAAAGAAATTATATACTGTATTACAAAAAAAACGGCTATCCCAATCCATACTCTTCCTTTCACTCTCACACTCATTGCAACGGTCATGGAGAACATCAATAGCAACATAGAGTAGGCGGAAGCCCAAAAGACTATTAGCATTGTATATGCGGAAATCAGCCAAAATTTTTCCGGTAAAAACGAGGTTGAAAACATCATAATATCTACTGCTAAATGAATATAAGCGACTAGAAATAAAGCGAGTAACGACCCTAAAAACAGCATTAACGGTGAGAGAACGGTATACAGGACTGGTACTGGCACAAGCCTCCGATTGAATAATCTCAGGTTCTGACCGAAGGTGCGCAGACTAAAAAAGAGAAGCACTACACCTGCTACGGCATAGGAAGTGATGTTCATCATGAACATGTCTTGATCAGAATGAACAGTAAATCCTATCACAAACTGCACAAGAATGGTGATTACAAAAACAGCAAGAAACTTATCCCTATCCCGTCTAAAATCATACTTCACTAGCTTTAGCATTCTGCGTACACCTCTCTGAACAGTTCGTCTATGCTTTTACCTTGGCGCAGCCGGATATCCTCTACCGCCGTATGCATCACAATTTCTCCCTCTTTTATAAAAATCACATCATCAAAGATCCGCTCGATATCCGATACTAAATGAGTAGAAAGGAGAATGGTACTGTCCTCTTCATAAAACTCTACTAACGCGTTAAGAATTTTAGTTCTAGCTACTGGATCAACACCACCGATGGGCTCATCCAGTAAATACAGACTAGCTCGGCGTGATAAAGCAAGTGTAAGCTGTAGACGTTCATTCATCCCTTTGGACAAATCCTTCACCTTATCTTGAGCTCTTAGCTTCATAAACTCCAACATGCGAGAAGCCTTAGTCTGATCAAAATCCGGATAGAAATCACTTTGGAACTTTAGAGCATCCTTAACATTCATCCAGGATTCTGTAAGCGGCTTATCGGGCATAAATGACACTACTGCTTGACTATCTATGCCTACAGCCCCTCCAATAATGGATACACGACCGGAAGTAGGCTGTGTCAGCCCGGCGATGATTTTCATAAGTGTACTTTTACCGCTGCCGTTACTGCCCAGCAGTCCCGTGATCTTACCCGCATTCAGATTAAAGGATACTCCGCGGAGGGCGTGCTTTGATCTATATTTTTTTACAACGTCATGAACCTCAAGTATATTTTCCAACCTGCTCCCCCCTATTCTCCATCCTTGTTTCGGATACTCTCTGCTACTGCCGCTAAAATATCTTCACCTTGAAAACCAAGGTCCTGCATGCCGCGAATGAAACGATCTAGTACATCCTTTGCCATTTCTTTTTTGATGGTCAAAATCGTACCTTCATTACTAGTGACGTATCTTCCCATTCCACGCCGGGTCTCCACGATTTCTTCACGCTCCAGTTCCTGAAAGGTTCTTTGTACTGTATTCGGATTAATCTGCAGGTCACTGGCAAGCTCTCGTACCGAGAGAATTTTATCTCCTGGTTTTAACTTACCTGTGACGATTTCTCCTTTAATGTAATTCATGATCTGAATATAAATCGGCAGGTTGTTATCGAATTCGATTGTCATGATTAAGCAACATCCCTTCGTCTAAAGACGGAGAAGCCTATGAGTAGAAAGACAGCTGTGTATAAAACTAGCATTGCTATGGAAAAGGTCAGCGTCATTCCAGGCATAGGTGCTCCTCCACCTTCATAAGCAGCTAAATTTAGGTTGGGGAATAATACATATTTATAAAATTCACGAAAAATAACCAATTTGTCTATCATCAGCATAAACATTGTAGCACCAATTGTAACACCCGTAGATGTTGTCAAAATCCCGATCATAAAAGCTAGTGTTGTATATACAACTGTACTAACTGAGTTATACATTAAACTGGTTAACATCTCACGGATACCAGCCTCACCACCACTCAAGCCAAACCATAAAGCTCCTGATGCAAAAACCGCCAACATGCCGACAACTGCCACTGAGAACGCGTAAATCAACACTACAGCATATTTGGACGCAAGTATTGCTGTACGACTTCTCGCACGGATTAGAAGGAATTTGATGGTGCCCTGACTATATTCTTTTGAGACAATACCCGCTGTTCCGATGATTGCGAGAATGGTAATCACTTGCCCAATTCCTTGGGAAAGCAGCATCATTGCTGAAAAATCATAAGCTGATCCAAACAGATCAGGTGAGACAGAATGAACAATGTAACCTAACAGCAGGGATAACAGAATTAATATCAGATAAGGCACAAAAAACGTGCGTTTCTTCGAGAGCTTGAGCCATTCATTAACCACCAAATTATTAAAACTACGCAATGCGGTTCCCTCCTGTCCATTTCAAGAAATCTTCTTCTAAGCTTTGTTTATTCTCTGTAATCCGGAAAATACCTACCCCTTTATCACTAAAAGCAGACACTAGCTCTGGCACTCTACTGTCATGCAGACTTACTGTCACCTCAGAACGAGTACTGTCCATAGTTAATAGTTCTGCGTATTCTAACCTCCCCAAGAGGATTATTGCGGATTCAACTGAGGCTACGCGAATCGTTAGCTTCACTTCTGCAGCTGTCTCCTGCTCCCCACCAATCGCTGTAACGGTCACCAATTTGCCGTTCTGAATCACGATGGCACGATGGCATATTTGTTCGATTTCAGTCAGCAGGTGGCTGGAGATTAGAATGGAAATCCCTTCAACATCTGCGATTCTACGCATATAATCACGCATTTCTCGTATTCCTGCTGGATCAAGACCATTCGTAGGTTCATCTAGAATCAATAATTTTGGTCGGTTCAGTAATGCCTGAGCAATCCCAAGACGTTGACGCATACCCAGCGAATAGGCCTTCACTTTCTTATTCATTGCTTCCTGAAGTCCTACCAATTCTACAACCTCATCAATTCTGCCAGCTTCAATATTATCTGTCATTCTCTGGTATTGCTTTAGATTATCAAGCCCTGTCATATACGGATAGAACTCTGGATTCTCAATAATTGCTCCAATATGTCCAATAGCTTTATTAAAATCATTCTTAACACTGTGACCTTGAACGATCACATCGCCTTCACTCATCCGTATAAGACCCGTCATCATCCGGATCGTTGTTGTCTTCCCCGCACCATTGGGTCCCAATAGCCCAACAATTTCTCCCTTACGGATATCAAATGTCAGCTTATCCACAATGGATTTCCCTTTAATGATCTTGCTTACCCCATTCATTTGCAGCACGATTGAATCTTGCATGCGTTCGTTACTTCCCTGCTTCATGGTAATCCTCCCTGCCATCTTTTTTATTATTGATGAATTCATTTTAATGTGTCGGTGTTATAGTTGAATAGTACACTAATATATTATTGATGTAAAGCCCGAAATTATGGATTACGCAAAATAAGGGCTTTCTATTAGACAATCTGCCAAACCAAAAATTGAAATGAACATAGATTAGATAACAAAGGAGGAATGACAAATGAAAAAAGAAGTTCATGTATCCCAGACTTACCCACGTTTGACCGTTTACGATGAAGAAAACTTTAGGGGTAGCAGTAGAATCTATACCGGCAACCTTGGCATTCGTAATACGGACAACATTCTAGATGGTATTGAGAGTCTTCGATTCTTCTCTACTAGCAGCAATGCAACATTGGTATTGTTCACCAGAACCCGGTTTAGAGGGAACTTCCGTGTACTTCGTGGAAACCACAGCATCCGTGATTTGGACGATTTCATTTCCGGTAATGATGTGGAATCCATTATTTCAACGAATCAAAGATTAACTCTCGAACAGATTCGCAATATCCGCAGCAGCGGCACTTTGCCTGCAGGATATCGCTTGATCTAACATTTTCATTCAACAAAAAAGGAGCAATCTGGAGCTACTGCCCAGGTTACTCCTTTTTCCTAAGTTATCTTCTGAGGTCAAATAGTCAGGAGATTTACCTGCTAAGTCAATCCAACAAGGAGAGATAAAATATGGTAACCATAAAAGCAGCGTCCGTAATCTATCCCAGATTAAGAGTATATAGTGAGGAGAACTTTCGTGGACTCCGCAAAACCTATCGCGGCAACCTAGGCATTGCAGATATTGATGCAATCCTTACTGGAATAGAAAGCTTACGCTTTTTCTCCACGAATCCGAACGCTACGCTTGTGCTGTTCGATCGTTCTCGCTTCCGTGACAATTTCGTAATTCTGCGTGGTAACCGCAGCATTCGTGAACTGGATGACTTTCTCCGTAGAGGAGATGTCGAATCGCTCATTTCAAGCAATCAGCGGCTGACTCCAGCGCAGGTTCGCACCATACAGCGCACTGGTAGCTTGCCTTCAGGATATCGTTTAATTTAATCACTTAAGGACGTAGTTAAGCGATAAGCTTAAGGTGCGTCCTCATTTATTTTCCGCTATAATGACTCCATACATATTAATAGAAAGAAGGTATCTTTATGGAACCAATCGTTTCTCCCCGATGGCTGCTTGCTCGGTTATACGAACCTGAACTGGTTATAGTCGATTGCCGTTTTCTACTCACGGATCCGGAAGCTGGGCGTAAAGCCTATACAGAAGATCATATTCCCGGTGCAATCTATTTGCATCTAGAAGAACAACTCTCCGCTCCAGTAAGCGAACACGGTGGACGCCATCCACTGCCCGGGGTCTCCAAGCTTATCACCGTTCTTAGCAAGGTTGGCATTAACAGAGATAGTATTGTTGTAGCTTATGATGATCAAGGTGGTGCCTACGCTTCCCGTCTGTGGTGGATGCTTAAATACTTGGGGCATGAGCGTGTGTTTGTAATGGATGAAGGCTACTCTGCTTGGAAAAATGGTAAGTTCCCCGTTAGTGATCATCAAGCGGTACGTATTCCGAGTCAATATGAAGCTGATGTTCAGAAGAAGATGCTTGTTAGCATGGAAGATGTGCAAAATGTGGTTAACGACGGTGGCGCGCTTTTGATTGATTCCCGCGAGTCCCGTCGTTATGAAGGGCTGGAAGAACCAATTGATCCGAAGGCAGGGCATATTCCTGGGGCGATCAATAAGTTCTGGAAAGAAGTGTTGGATGAGCAAGGGCGCTGGAAATCCACGGAGGTGCTGAAAGAGCATTATGAGGGCATCGATCCTGAGCAAGAGATTATCGTCTACTGCGGTTCAGGCGTAAGCGCCTGCCCGAATGTGCTCGCGTTTGGAAAAGCTGGGTATAGGAATGTGAAGTTGTATGCGGGGAGCTGGAGCGATTGGATTTCTTATGAGGAGAATCCGGTGGTTACAGGAGAAGAATAGAATAAAGAACCCGCGGCGCGGGTTCTTATGATTCCCTGGAAATCAGAGGCCTCATTTACCATACTGGAAAAATATCGTATTCGGTTTTTCGCGTATATTTGGCTCGTTTATGGTACCGACGGCACATTGTGATCGATTTTTCGCATACAT